>DDIL01000050.1:10810-59866 GCA_002338515.1 Glaciecola sp. UBA1851
TTCATCTCAAGGATTTTAGGGTTAGTTAGAGATGTGGTTGTCGCAAATTTTATGGGAGCTGGGGCAGGTGCAGACGTTTTCTTCTTTGCGAATAAAATACCAAATTTTCTGAGGCGTCTTTTTGCAGAAGGGGCTTTTGCTCAAGCATTCATTCCTGTTTTAACTGAAGTCCATCAAAAACACGATAAACAAACGTTGAAGTTGTTTGTGGCCAAAGTGTCTGGCACCTTAGGTGCGATAGTTTTCGTGACTGCGATTCTAGGCGTGATAGGCTCTCCTGTCCTTGCAGCGCTATTCGGAACGGGGTGGTTTATTGATTGGCTTAATGATGAACCAGCGGGTGAAAAATTTGAACTAGCCTCTACATTACTTAAGATTACTTTTCCTTATATCTTTTTTATTTCTCTCGCAGGGTTTGTGGGGGCAATTCTAAATACCCTAAACCAATTTGCAGTGGCTGCATTTACGCCGGTTTTATTAAACATTTCTATTATTGCATGTGCTTATTATTTAACGCCTTACTTTAATATAGGTGCATATGCGTTAGCGTGGGGAGTATTTATAGGTGGTGCGATTCAGTTATTTTTTCAATTACCATTTTTATATCGAGCAGGATTACTAGTTAGGCCTAAATGGGGGTGGTCAGATCCAAACGTAAAAAAAGTTCGAACTCTTATGATCCCAGCAATGTTTGGTGTGTCTGTTAGCCAAATAAATCTGCTTTTAGATACACTAATCGCTAGCTTCTTAGTTACAGGTTCTATCAGCTGGCTATATTATTCTGACAGACTGTTAGAATTTCCACTTGGTTTATTTGGTATTGCTATTGCCACCGTCATTTTACCTACCTTATCAAGAAACCATACGGCGTCAGATAATCAAGCATTTTCCAGTAATCTTGATTGGGCAATGAGGGTTATTGCGTTGTTGGGGATACCTGCAAGTGCTGCGCTTATTTGTTTAGCCTATCCCCTTATGTTAGTTATTTTCCAAAGAGGTGAATTCACCATTGATACTGCTCAAATGGCATCTTATTCGTTAATGGCTTATGCAATGGGATTATTTAGTTTTATGTTAGTAAAAATTTTTGCTCCAGCCTTTTATTCCAGACAAGATACTAAAACACCGGTAAAGATTGGTATTATTACCATGGTCGCAAATATGGTGTTTAACTTAATTCTCGCGTTTCCATTCGGTTATGTTGGCTTGGCAATGGCGACTGCATTATCAGGGACTTTGAACGCACTTTTGTTATATTTAAAATTAAAACAATTGGGTGTATTTCAAATAAGTAAATCGTCAATGGTCTTTATCTTTAAAGTAATAGCGTCAACTGCAATCATGTCATGTGCAATTCTATATGTTTCTAATAATCATTCTTGGGAAATACTAAGCTTTACAGATAGGGCATATGCATTAACTGGCACAATCCTAACTGGTCTAGGACTTTACCTATTAAGTGTCTTGATTCTTGGTATAAGGCCTAGTCACTTGTGGGTGTCAGATAAGCAAAAATAAATTTATGGTTAAAAAATTAAAAAAAGCGCATTTAAACGCCATTGTGGTTGGTATTAAATCGTGCGACGCTTTATAATCGCGGTTTTTATTCAATGATTAATCTTAGTATCACGTGGAATTAATTAGAGGCATTCACAATATTCGCGACAAACACCATGGTTGTGTATTGACTATAGGTAAGTTTGACGGAGTTCATTTAGGCCATCAAGCTGTTCTAAAGCAAGTGCTTTTGCAAGCAAGTCGGCTTAACTTGCCAGCGATCGTAATGGTTTTTGAACCACAGCCTGAAGAGTTATTTACACCAGAGTATGCACCTGCCCGTCTTTCTTTACTAAGAGATAAATATAAATACTTACAAGAAGTTGGCGTACACAAATTATTATGTGTTAGATTCTCTAGAGCATTTTCGAGTATGAGTCCAACACAATTTGTGCAAGACTTTTTAGTGGATAAATTAGGTGTAAAATTTTTAGTTGTTGGTGATGACTTTCGTTTCGGCTTTAATCGTGTTGGTGACTTCGAATTTTTACAAAAAGCAGGCTCTGAACAAGGCTTTCAGGTTGTTAGTACGCAAAGCTTTAGGATGGCTGAACATAGAATAAGCTCTACAGCAATAAGAAATGCGCTAGACATAAATGACTTTGAACACGCTAATGCTATGTTGGGGCGTCCTTTTGTCATTTCTGGCAAGGTTGTTCACGGTGAAAAAAACGGCAGAAAAATTGGCTACCCAACAGCCAACATATTACTTAATCGCCATAAATCACCCTTATCAGGTGTGTTTGCGATCAAAGTAATGCTCAATGGTAACTTATACAAAGGCGTCGCTAATATTGGCAAACGACCAACTCTAAATGGCAATAGAATGCAATTGGAAGTCAATATTTTCGAATACAATGGTGATTTATACGGTAAATTTCTTGAAGTAGAATTTATTGCAAAAATTAGAGATGAAATAAAATTCTCTGATTTACAAACACTGAAACAACAAATTTTAAAAGATGCAGAGCAAGCCCGACAGTTGCTTGCAAATTAAAGACTGAATGGAACCCTATATGAGTGATTATAAAGCGACCTTAAACTTACCCGATACGGCTTTCCCAATGCGTGGTAATTTGGCTCAACGTGAGCCAAAAATGCTGAAAGCTTGGGATGAGAAAAAGCTCTATCAGAAAATTAGGGAAGCCAAAGAAGGTAAAAAACCTTTTATTTTGCATGATGGCCCTCCATACGCTAATGGTGATATTCATATAGGTCACGCAGTTAATAAGATTCTTAAAGATATAATCGTTAAATCAAAAACGCTTTCAGATTTTGATGCGCCTTATGTTCCAGGTTGGGATTGCCATGGCTTACCCATTGAACTTATGGTTGAGAAAAAAGTAGGTAAACCAGGTAAAAAAGTAACCGTAGCTGAATTTAGACAAAAATGTAGAGACTACGCCGAACGACAAATTGCTGGGCAAAGCAAAGACTTTCAGCGTCTAGGTGTACTTGGAAACTGGCAATCGCCTTATAAAACTATGGATTTCTCTAGTGAAGCGAACATTATTCGCGCATTAGCAAAAATTGTAAACTCGGGACATTTAGAAAAAGGCTTTAAGCCGGTGCATTGGTGCACTGACTGCGGTTCTGCTTTAGCAGAGGCAGAAGTTGAATATCAAGATAAAGTGTCTCCAGCGATTGATGTGGCGTTTTCTGTGGTCGATTTAGAGGCTATGTCTACAGCGTTCCAATGCGTTTCAACTAAATTAGATAATACTGCAGTCGTTATTTGGACGACTACTCCTTGGACTATACCTGCCAACCGAGCAATTAGTATTCATCCTGAACTAGAATATTCAGTAGTTAATATTAATTTGCCTAATGGCAGCAAGCAGTTAGTGATAGCGTCAGAATTAGTGGAAGAGTGTGCAAAAAGGTATGCTGCTGAATCGTTTGAAGTTGTTGCAACTTGTGCTGGTGAAGCGCTTGAAAATACGTTATGTAAACATCCTTTGCTTGATTTAAACGTCCCCGTCATTCTTGGTGAACATGTTACTACTGAATCGGGAACGGGTTGTGTGCATACAGCGCCTGCACACGGGGTTGACGATTTTAACGTGGGTAAAAAATACAATATTGAAGTGTATAATCCTGTTGGTCCAAATGGTGTCTACTTACCAGAAACGCCTCATTTTGCTGGCCAGCATGTTTTTAAAGCGAACCAGTCAATCACTGAAGCTTTAGATGACGCTAATGCTTTAGTTTTGAATGTTAAGTATGAGCATAGTTATCCGCATTGCTGGCGTCATAAAACTCCCATCATTTTTAGAGCAACACCGCAATGGTTTATCAGTATGGATAAACAAGGATTGCGTAGCGCATCGCTTGAACAAATTAAAAAAACGCAATGGATACCAGCATGGGGTGAAAATAGAATTACTTCTATGGTAGAAGGAAGGCCTGACTGGTGTATATCAAGACAACGAACTTGGGGCGTTCCAATTTGTTTGTATATTCACAATAGTACTGGTGAAATACATCCTCAAAGCCAAGCGTTTATGGAAACAGTTGCGTTAGCCGTCGAGCAAAAAGGAATTCAGGCTTGGTGGGACTTAGATGACAAAGAATTGCTAGGTGATGATGCTGAAAACTACACAAAAGTAACCGATACACTAGATGTTTGGTTTGACTCCGGTGTGACTCACTATTTTGTAGTAGACAAAAGAGATGATATTCCGAGCACTGCAGATTTATACCTAGAAGGATCTGATCAACATAGAGGTTGGTTCATGTCTTCTTTAATGTCATCAACCGCTATGCATGGCTATGCCCCATATAAGCAAGTACTAACCCATGGCTTTACGGTTGATGCTAATGGTAAAAAAATGTCAAAGTCACTAGGTAATGTTGTGGCTCCGCAAGAGGTGACCAATAAACTAGGGGCAGATATTTTACGTTTGTGGGCAGCGAGTACAGACTACAGAGGCGAAATGACAGTTAGCGACGAAATTTTAAAACGCTCTGCTGATTCATATCGAAGAATAAGAAATACTTGTCGATTCTTACTTGCGAACTTAAACGGATTCGATCCTGCAACTGATTTAGTTGAGCCAAAAGATATGATAGCGCTCGATGCATGGGTAGTAGATAGAACGAAAAAAATGCAAGAACAGATTCTATCTGCATATGACAAGTACGATATGTTGATTGTTTGTCAGACTTTAATGCAGTTTTGTTCAATAGACTTAGGTAGTTTTTATTTAGATATTATTAAAGACAGACAATATACTGCTAAATCGGACGGTATTGCTCGTCGCTCATGCCAAACTGCGCTCTACCACATAATGGAAGCATTAGTTAAATGGATGGCACCTATCATGAGTTTTACTGCTCAGGAATTATGGGAAGTGATGCCAGGGCAGCGCGATGAGTTTGTATTTACAGGCACATGGTATAACGACTTGCCAGATATGCCGCCAAGTAAATTTGATAATACTTATTGGCAAGAAGTGCTTAAGCTGAAAACTGAAGTAAATAGTGCACTAGAGCAGGCAAGAAACGCTAAAACCATTGGCGGGTCATTAGAAGCCGAGGTTACGGTATATGTTAATCAGCAAACATTTGACCTTCTCGCTTCGCTTGAAGATGAATTACGATTTGTCTTAATTACATCAGAAGCTCAAATAAAGCCACTTAAAGACAAACCTGCACAAGCTGTTAGCACTTCAAATGAGGAAGTATTCGTGCTGGTTGAAAAATCTGAATATGAAAAATGCACTAGGTGTTGGCATCATAAGAGCGAAGTTGGAAAGGATCCTAACCACCCAGAATTGTGTAACAGATGTATCGATAATGTAGAAGGCGATGGAGAAACCCGCCAATATGCTTAATTACTTTAAACAAACTGGTCTCAGGTTTGTATGGATTTCGTTAATAATTTTTGTTCTCGACCAAATAACTAAACATGCAATTGTAGATGGTATGAGTCTGTATGAGTCTATACAGATTTTACCTTTTTTTAATTTAACTTATGTGCATAACTATGGCGCAGCTTTTAGTTTTCTTTACGATGCAGGTGGGTGGCAACGTTACTTTTTGTCGGCCGTAGCACTTATCGTAAGTGCAGTGATTATTTGGTGGTTAAAAGATGCATCCAAAGAGCAAATACTCCTTCCAGTCGCATTTTCGTTTATTTTAGGTGGTGCGCTAGGAAATGTTTTTGACCGTTTGGTTTATGGCTATGTTATTGATTTTCTTGATTTTTATTATGGCAGTTATCATTGGCCCGCGTTTAACGTAGCTGACTCAGCTATTTTTATAGGTGCAGCTTTACTTATTATAGATATTTTCAAAAACAAAGATGAGGATAATTCACATGACTGATACCTATTCAACGAGTGATATTTTGATAGGTGACAACAGCGAAGTTATTTTGCATTTTGACCTCACTTTAGAAGATGGAACTGCTGCTGACAGTACTCGAGCAAATAATAAGCCAGCTAAAATGGTAATGGGCGATGGTAGCTTGACTCCAAACTTTGAATCGTGTTTACGAGGCCTTAAAAAAGGTGATAAAAAATCTTTTACATTACCTGCTAACGATGCTTTTGGTATGCCCAATCCAGACAATATATATCATCTAGATAAAACAAAGTTTAGCGCAGATATGGAACTGAAAGAAGGGATGATAATGGGCTTTTCTCAACCAGATGGTAGTGAACTACCCGGAATAATTAGAAGCATAGCAGGGCATTCTGTTACGGTTGACTTTAATCACCCGCTCGCGGGTCAAACTGTTGTATTTAACGTTGAAATTATTGATGTGAGGTAACCTGTGCAAATTCACTTAGCTAACCCAAGAGGCTTTTGTGCTGGCGTAGATAGAGCCATTACAATAGTTGAACGAGCGCTTGAAATTTTTGAACCACCCATTTTTGTGCGACATGAAGTAGTTCATAATAAATTTGTTGTAGATGGTCTCAAAGAAAGAGGTGCTATTTTTGTTGATGAACTAAGTGAAGTACCTAATGATGCAATTGTGATTTTTTCTGCTCATGGGGTTTCTCAAGCTGTTAGAAGTGAAGCGACAGAACGTGGCTTAAAAGTGTTTGATGCAACCTGTCCGCTTGTAACTAAAGTACACATGGAAGTAATGCGAGCAAGTAAAAAAGGAACAGAATGTATTCTTATTGGTCATCATGGACATCCAGAAGTTGAAGGCACAATGGGACAGTACAGTAATAAAAATGGTGGAATTTACTTAGTAGAGTCGATTGATGATGTATCGAATTTAGAAGTGAATAACCCAGAAGAGTTATATTATTGCAGTCAAACAACCTTGTCTGTTGATGACACTGCTGACGTCATTGAAGCACTTCGAGCAAAATTCCCTAAAATTGATGGGCCGAGAAAAGATGATATTTGTTATGCCACGCAAAATCGACAAGATTCTGTGAGAGAACTAGCAAATGAGTGTGATGTGTTATTTGTGGTCGGTGCCCAAAATTCATCAAACTCAAATAGGCTAAGAGAGTTATCCGAAAAAATTGGTGCAAAATCTTATTTAATTGCTGACAAAGAATGCATCAAAAAAGAATGGTTGGAAAATGTAACAAATATCGGCGTTACCGCAGGTGCATCAGCACCCGAAGTCCTTGTACAGGGCGTGGTCGAAAAGCTTATTGCTTGGGGGGCAACCCATGCAACCGAACGAGCAGGTCGTCCTGAAAATGTAGAGTTTGCTGTTCCTAAAGAATTACGTATTAAACAGATAACATAGTATACCTTTTGTATTTCCTACCGCTTTAATATTGCTAACCCTTAAAGTATTATATAAAACATAATCAAAGGGTTACCTTTTTATCAAACAAAACTTCAAGACTACCCGCACTTATATAACCGTCCCTAGGTTCACTTTTTGCTCATTTTTAATACGTTATAATCAGACAAAATAACCAATAATTGTCGGAAAACGCTATTCTGTCGATAACAAAGAGCAGAAATTAAAGTTATTAACGAGTTAGTTCAAGACGAGCCAAATTAAAATGAAAAAATCAGTACAGTCAATCAAAAACCAACATGGCGTGGGCATGATTGAGGTGCTTGTGACCTTAGTAATACTGTCAATAGGATTATTGGGTGTAGCCTCACTACAATTTGTTGGATCTTTCTCAAATAAAGAGGCGCTAGCTAGAACCCAGGCCATCATGGTTTCGCAGCAAATGTCCGAGAGGCTGCAAGCAAGCTCTATTACCTCTTCGGTTACAGACGGATTCGTTGTTCATAACAATTATTTCGATAAAGATATTTATAACTTTAAAAACCTGAGTTGTACCGGAAGTAGCCCTCCTTACGAATGTTATTGTCTGACATTTCCCGCAGATATCCCCGATTGCCAGGCAGGTAGCTGTACTCAAGCTGAAATTGCGGTATTTGATGCTTATCAAATATCTTGTGCAACCGTTTTAGAAAACCCCAATGCAGAAATAGACGTAAGTTGTGCCGATAATGACGTTACCGATATTGACGCATGTACTGCTGGTTCCATTCATAAAATTATTATCAAATGGCCTGCTCAAAAATGGCGGGGCGATGACCGGGTTGTTAATGACAACTGTAATTCTAGCGACGAAGCAATTTATGATTGTGTAGTGAAAGAGGTCACGTTATGAATCTGAAACAGAATAGTCAGGTTAAACAACGAGGTTTCACATTGATTGAGGTGATGATTTCGCTCACCTTGGGCATAGTCATTTCCGCTGCGATTATCCAAGTGTTGGTTGGTAACTCAATGACCGACAAACTAAATAGAGCCATAGCTAGCACTCAAGAAAGTGGTCGATATATAGTTAGTAGAATGAGAAATGAGCTTCTAATGGTAGGGCTTTATGATTCTCTTAATCCAAATCTCAGTACTATTGTAGATATCGCCGAAGAAGAATCATTTGTTCGAAATCATCCTGTTCCTTTGGCTGGTGACTTTATTGATAGGGTCGAATTAGGTGCCGAAGATGGCGCAGATGGTTCAAACGATACATTGGTCGTTGGTTTACAAGGTTTAAGAGATTGCCGTGGATATAAATTAGGGTATGCCGATGACGAAGAATTCTATGTCGTAAATGAATATTTTGTATCTGACAATAAATTAAAATGCCGAGGATTTGACGGTAGAGTATTAAGAGGTCAAAGAGCAGCTGTTGGTCATAACAATCATGCTGCATTTACTATTCTTGACGATGTTTATTCTTTTCAAGTTACTTATGGGTTAGCTGATCCCACCGCAAATAATAATCAAACAACACCTGTTCGATATGTCAGTGCGGCTAATTTAGATGCAGCATTAAGTTCTGGACAGCATATAGTCAATATACGCTTAGCAATGGTCATTAAAGGGGAAGGCGATATCCGACTCGATAAAGAAGCAAGCTTTAAACTTTTAGATGAGGATAGCTATACCGCCCCTGACAAAGGGCTATATAAAGCTTTCGAAACCACAGTAACACTGCGAAATATGAGAAATTTTGCAAGGAGTAGTTCATGAAGTTAGATACTCGTACAAACATATTTTGTGATACTGACCACACTAAGTTAGTTAGTAAAAGTTATAAAATGCTTGAAAAACAAAAAGGCTTAGTTTTAGTTTTTGCACTATTAATTTTGCTGACTATTACAATATTAGGTGTCGCTGCCGTTTCCAGTAGTTTATTGCAGGGTAAAATGGCTACCTCCTCAGAGCGTCGTTCCGTCGCGTTTGATGCAGCTGAAGCTGCTATTGCTGGCGTTGTGTTTGAATCTGAAGATGAATCAATATTAATTGACCCTACTCTAACTGACCCGCTATCAGAAGCTCGACAGCAGACGCCTATCGATTTAGATGTTGAACAACTTAGCTGTTTTGACGAGAACAGAACAGATAGAGTTATGACAAAAAATGGTTTGCCATTCGGCATTAGGCACACATCTGCGGCCAATTATAGCGACAATCCACCCACTACTAGTTGGTCAAAAACTGCATTTATACGAGAGCAAGCGTGCAGGGGATCTAGTAACGTAATTGGAGGAAGTAATATTAATTGCCATGTATTTCTAATAAGAGGATGTGGTCAGTTGGAAGGCAGTAACTATGTGGTTGCAAATACAATATCAGCAGCGGTTTTCGCTCCTGCATCAAGCCAGTGAGGTAACAGATATGTTTAAAAATAAATTCAGCCTCTTCATAGTAGCGTTTGCTATGGGTTTTATGATCAGTTTTACTGCAGCAGGTGATGATCTTGAAATATATTTAGGCGCTAACACTACTCAGGTTACTTATAAGCCTAACGTGCTATTTATCATGGATACATCGGGCAGTATGTCTGGAAGAGATGGCACATCAACTACAAGAATGCAAAAGGTGCAGGATGCGCTGCGTAATGCCTTAAGTAGCGCGACAAACATTAATGCGGGCCTAATGAGGTTTTCAGACTATGGTGGGCCTATATTGTTTCCTGTACGAGATATCGATTCCCCGGTATCGCCTGAATTGGTTATTCCTATCACTGCAGGTAATGATGATGCTTACGAGATTGATGGGTCTATGTACAGAAGCGAGCAGTCGTTAGTACTATCGCAAGGCACAAAAACTGTTTATACAGGCCTGCGGTTCAGAGAGCTTTCTATTCCAAGGGGCGCCGTTATTACAAGCGCTGTTTTGCGCTTCACTTCAGAAGGATATGATATTCCTTTAACAAGCTTTAAAATTAAAGCAGAAAGCGTTGGAAATGCTCCGGAATTTAGTGGTTCAAATAATGACATCTCAAGCAGAACTTTAACCAATAATGAAGTTATTTGGGATACAGATAATGAGTTCCCTTTTTGGTCAGAAATAATTGCGACACCTGATCTTACACCAGTGATTCAAGAAATAATTAACAACAATGATTGGTGTGGAGGTAATAATCTTGCAATAGTACTAGAGTCTAGTAGTGATGACTCCTCTTCTGATCGTAGCGCAATATCGCATAATTACGGCAGTGGCCAAGCTCCTCAATTAGTCATTACTTATGATGAATCAACAGCTACAGGTTGTGTAGGAGATAAGTTTACCTACCAAGTTACCAGTCAGAGAAATAATGCTGAAGAGCGTTCCAATGGTTATCAAAACACAGGTTCAGAACTTTCAATCAAAAGCAATAACAACGCTTATATTGGCATTCGGTTTGAAAATATAGCGGTAACTCAGGGTGCAACTATTAAAGATGCATATTTAGAGTTCACAGCAAATTCGAACTTTACTAGCAATGGTGCAACTATGTTGATAAGAGGGGTAAATCAGAACAACCCCGGGAATTATAAGAACTACAAACGGTATTTGTTACGAGATAAACCTAAAACTTCTGCAAGCGTTACTTGGTCTAATATCCCTAAATGGTATAGAAATGGCGTATACAAAAGCCCTTCAGTCAAAGATATTGTTCAAGAAATTGTAAATAGAGGGGGTTGGGATATTGGTAATAGCATGATGATGGTGTTATCCAATTTTAACTCGGTAAAACGTGGAGCCTATACATATAGCGGTAAACCATCAGGTGCACCAAAGCTTGTAATTGAGTTTGAAGGCAACGCTACGCCCGGCACGTCGTCTACTGTTAGACAACACTTAATCAGTAAGGTAGACGAACTGACAACAAATGGCATGACCCCTATAGTTGATACCTTGTATGAAGCATCATTGTATTTTGGAGGAAAAGATGTTGATTATGGTAGAAAACGAGGTGAAAGTAATGTTGGTAACTCGGTAAGACAAGCCACTCGTGTGAGCCATCGATCGTCATATCTCGGTGCTGATCCTGTTCGACCAAATGGTTGCAACGATGACAATTTAAGTAGTTCAAATTGTAGAGAAGAGTACATTCCTTTAGGGGCAAAATATATTAGTCCTATACAAGACCTTCAGTGTCAAACTAACAATCATATCGTTTTATTGTCTGATGGTCAGGCTAACAACAACCATTCAGTTTCTAAGATACAAAGCTTATTAGGTAAGTCTTGTATTGGTGGTGGCGGTGAAAAATGCGGATTGGACTTAGTTAAAAACATTTCAGATGCGGGTGACTCGGTCATAGATGCAAGGGTTATTACTCACACTATTGGATTCTCAGCCAATCAACAAGCCAATAATTTTCTTAATCAACTTTCCCTGCAAAGTGGAGGGGGGTTTTATACAGCTAATGATTCAGATGAACTCCTAACGGCGTTTGAAACCATACTTAGGCAAGTTAAAGATGTAAACTCAACCTTTGTATCTCCTGGAGTAGCAGTAAACCAATTAAATCGTTTATCTCACAGAGACGAGCTGTATTTTGCATTATTTAAACCTGCTGAGGGTACGCTATGGCCAGGTAATTTGAAGAAGTATAAGATATCTGGTAATCAAGTTTTAGATAAAAATGGTTTGCCTGCGGTTGATTCTGGTACCGGTTTTTTCTCAGAAAATAGTCATAGTTATTGGTCTACGTTAGCTGATGGAAATGATGTGCGTCAAGGTGGTGCAGCGAGCAAATTAAATCTATCAAGAGATGTATTCTTTTTTGATAACACGCCAGGCAGTATTAAATCGCAAAGTAATATTGTTGATGAAGACAATAGCAATATTTCTCAATTAGATGTTGCGACTAATACCTTGCCTGAGCCAGAGTTATTGCGAACGGAAGTACTTAAATGGGCGAGGGGAGTTGATGTCCTTGATGACGATGGAGATGGCTCTACTTCCGATGTGCGCGAAGCTATGGGTGATCCAATTCATTCTCAACCTGTGATTGTTAACTATGGTGAAAATGATAGTGCCATTTATGTTGCTACTAACCAAGGCTTCCTGCATTCATTTGATGCGTACGATGGAAGTGAAAATTTTGCAATTATTCCTAAAGAACTATTAGCCAACTTATATGAGTTTTACAGGGATGGTTCGACTTTCAATCATGTTTATGGGTTGGATGGCGATATTGTTGCACGTTATGTTAATAACAAAATATATTTATATGTAGGCATGAGGCGAGGTGGAAACAATTACTATGTGTTTGATGTTACCAGTAAAACAGACCCTAAATTAGTATTTACTGTAAATGGTGGTGAAGGCGACTTTACTAACCTAGGTCAAACATGGTCTCGACCCATCATTACGAAGATAAATATTGGCGGCTCAGTCAAACATGTAATGATTGTTGGAGGTGGCTACGATGAACTTCAAGATGAAAAGGAATTTAGGAGTGAAGATATTCTCGGTAATAGTATTTACATTATTGATGCGGAAAATGGCAACTTGTTATGGAGTGCAAGTAAAGAAGACGCAGACTTAACCATTGATTCAATGAATTATAGTATTCCTGCAAGAGTATCAGCTATTGATCGCAATAATGACGGATTAGCAGATCATTTATATGTAGCGGATATGGGCGGACAACTATTTAGGTTTGATATATATAATGGTGAGCCAATTAATGACCTTATTCAAGGCGGGCTGTTGGCTACATTCAGTGGCGATACGCCTGAAACCAATAGACGTTTTTATTATGGCGCAGATGTAAGTGAGATCCTTTTAGGTGATGAGCAGTTTTATGGTGTTGCTATTGGTTCTGGTTATAGAGCAGGCCCTCTTAATACGACGATTGAAGACGAGTTCTACATGATAAAAGATACAGGTGTGTTTAATATGGACGAAAATGGCAAATTTAAACTGCCTTCTTCTCCATTAACACAATCTGATCTCTATGATGCAACTAATCATTTATTAACATCAGAAAATGATACTGAAAAAGAGCTTGAAATGAATAAGTTTGCTGATAAACAAGGTTGGATGATTCGTTTAACTCAAGGCGGAGAGAAAGTGCTAGCATCTCCTTTGATACTCGATTACAAAATATTCTTTACTACCTATTTGCCGGCGACAAGCAGTGATAGTTTGTGCGCGCCACCATCGGGAAATAGTCGTGCATATTTGGTGAATCTGCTCAACGGTAATGCCATAACTGACTTGAACCAAAATGGAGAGACTGACCCTGAAGACAGGTATGCACAATTATCACAAACAGGGATAGCACCAGACACTAAAATTCTCATCGAAAATATTGTTAAACCGGTAGTATGTTTAGGTGCAGAATGTGTTTCTGCTGTCATTGAAACCGACGAGGATGGAAATCAAGTTGCATGTGGTACAGAGTTTGAGTGCTTGGCGCAAAATATATATGGTGAATTTGAGCGTGTGCAAAAAGACATTTGGAAGACTGAAATTGAAAAGCCATAAAAGGTGGCTTTTCAGCAAAGCAATTATGTATGGTAAAAAATGACTTTATTGTATTAATTGCTTTTATAATAACCGAAGGTTTGGACATTTCCTTTTGTAATTTGAATGTCTATGAATAATGAGAATACCCATGAAAAAAAGAAATGAAAAAGGCTTCACCTTAACCGAACTAATGGTTGTAGTAGCCATAATAGGCATTATTGCCTCTGTTGCTTATCCAAGTTATCAAGGAATGATTGCCAGTGGTGCAAGAGGTGCGGTGCAAGCTGATTTAATGGGGTTTGCTAGTGCAATGGAACGACATAGTGCATCTAACTTTAGTTATGAGGGCGCTGGTTTTGGAGGAGCTGATACCGGTAAGCCAGGAATCTATGCTGCGCATTCACCCGCAAATGAACCTGCGGCTAACAAAAAGTATGACTTAACAATAGATAGTGCTGATGGTCAAACGTATATTCTTAAAGCGACGCCTGTGGCTGGCTCTGTAGTAGATGGTTCAGGTGATTTGTTTATTCATAGTGATGGTAGGAAGGCTTGGGATAGAAATTCAGATGGTACTGTTGCTATCGCGGAGTTTTGTTGGAGTTGTTAAACTCCAGATAAATATAAATGTCTTAAATTGCTGTTTTATTTGATTAAATTAAATATTCTACTATTGTAAAAGAACAAACATTTAGTCGAGTCAAACATATCAAGTTAAAAACGCCTATAATTGGGTCGTCAGCATTACTCATTTTTATGATGGATTCATAATATGAGTATGCATGATACCATCTTCAATGACTCTGATAATATATCATCTATTCCATTACAATTATCACATTTCGTTATTATTGATCATCTTCCTATTGCTGCTATTCACCTTGATTTAGAATGGAATTGCTTACATGTAAATGGCAGATGGACCGAGCTAACACAAAACTCCTACGAACTATCTATTGGTCAGGGCTGGACTAATTGTATTGTTGCAGATGATGTTTCAATTTTGTTCAATCATCTATTTACCAAAATTCGTTTGGATGACGTTATTAAACAAGATATTAGGCTAATTACTAAAAATGGAGAAGTGCATTGGGTTGAGTTTAAAGCCAATGAAGTATTTGATAAGAATAAACAATTAGTCGCTTATATTGGTCTAATCTCAGATGTCACTAGAAGTAATCAATTTACTCGTCAACTAAATAAATTATCTAAATTAGATCCACTCACTGGGTTGATGAATAGGAAAGCATTTTCTGATTTATTGAAGCAACGCTATTTACGCGCATTAGATAATAGCGAATCACTTTCATTATTGATAATCAATATCGACGATTTCAAATTAATAAATAGTACATTTGGTCATCATATCGGTGACAAAGTGATAAGAAATACTGGCTCTAGATTAAATACTTTAGTTGCCCAAGGTGATGTTATTTGTCGCTTTAATGGCGACGAATTTGTTATTTTATTCAACCGTGTATTGTCTCAAAGTCAAATTAATGTAATTGCAACTAATTTAATCAATAATGTGAATCGCAAAATGCGGTTTGAACTGAAAGAAATTTCAATTCAAATATGTATCGGGGGCGCAAAAGTTTATCCACATCAGTGTGAGTTTCATGATATTTTTAAACAAGTCGAACACGCTTTACATACAGCTAAAGCAATAGGCAAAAATTCATATTATTTTTATCAATCACAAATTCAAAGCAAAACAACCAACAAGCGTCAGTTGCTATCTTCTTTACATCAAGGTTTATATAACAACAAATTCAATCTGGTTTATCAGCCAATTATTTGTGCAAAAACAGGTAATTTAGTGTCAATGGAAACCTTAATCCGTTTTAGCGATGATGATAAAAATTATCTTATGCCAGACAACTTTATCCCCGTTCTGGAAGAATCAGGTTTAATCATAGAGGTTGGAAGTTGGATTATAGAAACTGCTTGTAAACAAACTAGTCAATGGATAAAAAGTGGCAATTTTCCAGTAAACGGTTATGTCTCAATTAACGTATCAGCCAAACAACTTACAGAGAAGTCATTCGTATCTTTTGTGCTCAAAACGATAAGGAAATATGATATTACACCAAAAAATATTGTCATTGAAGTAACTGAAACTAGTATTATTAGTGACCCTAAAGAGGCAAGTAAAATACTCGCTTTACTAAGGCAGAGTGGTATTCGAATAGCGCTTGATGATTTTGGAACAGGATATTGTTCTTTAAACTACCTACAACAATACAATTTTGACGTTATTAAAATTGACAAGAGTTTTATCAATAATTTAGCGAATATTGAACAAAATTTAATAATAGTAAATGCCATAATAGGATTGGCACAGTCGTTTGGTTTAATAGTTGTTGCAGAAGGTGTGGAAGATGAAAATCAGATAGGTTTTCTTGCTTCATTAGGTGTGAATTTTGTCCAAGGTTTCGCTATTAGTTCACCTTTGAAAACAGAAGATATGCTTGATTATATGGAAAGCCAACAATTCATTAATTAGTGGTAGTCAAATAGCTTGGCAATCAATATTATTATTTCCTGACGTTTCATCTATACCATCTTTATTCGAATCAATACTCAACCTAACTCTTCCTTGCAGGCTCACTACCACGGCCTTGGCATAAATACTTTCATTGGACTGAGGACAAATAATAATAGTAGCGGGTGTACTGTTCGTTCCATTTTCATAAAATACTATCGGTCTATTTGCTCCTTTTATTTTATGAAATCTAGAAAAAAAAGATTCTGATGCGAGTAATCTTTCCGTGTGATCTAATTGTTTATTATAGTTTGAATCAATAAATACAATTAACCCGTCTTTCCAAGATTTCTGACAATGTATAAAGTTTGATGAGGGACATATCGTTACTGTATTGGCAAGACTTATTGCAGAATATCTAGCGTATCTTATAAATGAACTGGTTTTATTCATTTCAGCAATTAAACGATGTCGCTTAATTATATTATGTGCACTTGGAGCGACAACAAGAAAAACTAAACTAAATACAGCTAAAGCAATAAATAGCTCAAGAATAGTAAATCCAGAATGTTTTTTTTCTTTCAACAAAACGAAACGCCTCAATTACATAGATTGAGGCATTTTATCGGTATATTACTATTTTAATAACTGGACTATAGGTCGTTTTCTGGTGCAAAGCGCAGCAAATTTTTTACCGTATGTATTTAGTCAATAAGTTACAGTTAACTGCAACTCAACGCATTTCCTTCAATGTCTTCGACTACACCGTCATTATCGCTATCAGTATTAATTTTGACTCGTCCTTGGGCATTTATACTTAAACCTTTAGCCAATTTCTCATCGTTGTCATTTGGGCATATTTGAATATTCGTTGCTAAATTAGTTGCGCCTGAATCTCTAAATATAACACTACCACCAGGGCCTGTTATTTGATTGGTGCTGGTGATTTCTCCTGTTGTCATGAGTAAAGGTTCAGAAGTATCTCTTATATTGTTTGAATTATTATCAATAAACACTATTTTTGCACTATTCCAATTTGTTCCGCAGTTAGAAAAGTCGGAGGCGGGACAAACTACAGCATTCGCATTTTGGTCAATGGCTGTAAATCGAGCAAATTGTATTACGCCACTTAATTCGTTAATTTCAGCGGTGATTCTATTTGCTTTCACAACTTGCTGAACATTAGGCGCAACGACAGTAAGGACAATAATAACAATGGCTATGGCTACTAGCATCTCTAAGAGTGTTAAGCCAGTTTGCTTATTTAAGCTGTATACCGATCTATCAGAAAGTCTAATATTTGCATTCCAATTTTTGTTAATGTCATGCTTTGTTAACGATGTATAACTAACTTCGCTAAATATCACTTCACTACTCCTAAAAAATACAGGTAAACTATAGCATGATGGATATCAACAATCCGTATCGCTATAAAACCACAATTAGTTGTTTTCATACCTTGTCTTTTGGGTTGATGAGAATTAAAAACAAAAAACACAAATTAATGGTTGATGATTATTTTATCGGCAGAGTAGTCAAAAACAAAACTTGGAGCTTTTGATGAACAAACAATCAATAATAAATGAAATGCGAGTTCAGCCTCAAATTGATGCTGAGTTTGAAATAGAAAGGAGGGTAAGTTTTATAAAGCAGCAGCTTATTCAATCTAAAATGAATTGTTTGGTGTTGGGTATCAGTGGTGGTATTGACTCATGCACGCTTGGTAAATTAGCGCAACTTGCGGTTGACGAATTGAACCTTGAAAAACAAGATGGTGCTAATTATCGTTTTATTGCAGTGCGCTTACCTTATGATGTTCAGGCAGATGAGGCGGATGCTCAAGCAAGTATTGACTTTATCCAACCAAGTTTATCTGTGACCGCTAACGTAAAGGCAGGAGCTGACGCAATACACGAAAGTGCAGTTGCGGCGTTAACAGAAGCATCTGAATATCAGCAAAATCCAATCAATGCAGTACTTGATGATTTTGTAAAAGGGAACGCAAAAGCCCGAACAAGAATGGCGATTCAATATGATATTGCTGGGTTGACCAATGGATTGGTATTAGGAACAGATCATTCTGCAGAAAATATTACGGGGTTTTATACTAAATATGGTGACGGCGCCTGCGATTTAGCGCCTTTATTCGGATTAAGCAAAAGACAGGTCCGTCAACTTGCCCAGCATTTAGGCGCGCCATACAATATTATTGAGAAACCACCAACAGCTGATTTAGAATCACTAAACCCACAACTTGCCGACGAAGCTTCTCTAGGTTTAAGCTATAATCAAATTGATGACTTCTTGGAAGGTAAAAGTTCTGACAATGACGCAGACAATAAACTAGTAAAAATATTTAATAAAACGCAACATAAACGCGTGCCTATACCCACTATATACGACAGCGAGTAAAATAATGAAAAAAATAGAAGCGATAATTAAACCATTTAAACTGGACGAGGTTAGAGAAGCTTTATCTGAAATAGGCGTATCTGGGATAACCATGACTGAAGTCAAAGGTTTTGGCCGCCAAAAAGGTCACCAAGAAGTCTATAGAGGGGCAGAGTATCAAATAGACTTTTTACCTAAGATAAAACTTGAGTTAGCTGTAACTGATGAAATGGTTGATAGAGTGTTAGAGATCATTACCCAAACAGCCAAAACGGGTAAAATTGGTGATGGTAAAATTTTTGTTTTTGACTTAGAAAGAGCGATGAGGATAAGAACCGGCGAAGAGGGTGATGAAGCCTTGAGCTAGGATTGCCTCAAATTTGAAAAGCCAGCGTTTTTGTAGCTGGCTTTTTCTTATTAGTGACTACAACCACCCGCGCCGTGCACGTGGCCGTGTGCAAGCTCTTCTTGAGTTGCATCACGTACTTCTAAAATATCGACTGAGAATAAGAGGGTAAGCCCAGATAATGGGTGATTACCATCAACGGTGACAAATTCGTCATTTTTATCTACGATGAGAACAGATTGCTCACCGCCATCGGTTGTGGCTCTAAAACTCATACCAACTTCCACATCCATGCCTTCAAACATAGATACTGGTACTTCTTGAACTAATTGGTCATGACGTTGCCCATAGGCTTTGTCAGGCTCTATTGTGATTTCAAATTTTTCACCTGATTGTTTACCAACTAATGCTTCTTCTAAGCCGGCAATCATAAAATTACTACCTTGAATAAAAGACAGCGGCTCAGATTTAGTAGAGTCGTCAATTGTTTCACCATCAGGGGTTTTCACAGAGTAATGAATTTTTACTACTTTGTTATCAGAAATAAGCATAGGTTTCCTATAAATTGGCAAGTTCTCTTACTTGCATCTAATTGAGTTCATAAGGTAGGGGCTGTACTACCAATTCTTGGTTCGACTCTTTTAAGCGTACCACACTGCCTATAGGAGTGTCATTTGCCATAACAATTATTGCAAATAGTTGTGTTTGAAAGCTATCGGTAACCGTTGCCGTTCGCATTATTGTTCCACCCCTTCGCCAGTTGTCACCCACTTTAATTTCTATATTTTCACCCACAACTAATTCATTGGAGCTTAATTTGGTTGAGTCCAATTCTGCTTTAACAATGAATGCTGCTCGTTTGTTCTTACCTAGGAATTTTGTACGCGCAACGACTTCTTGCCCCATATAACAACCTTTATCAAAGTCGATTCCCTGTAAACATTGTAAATTAATCATTTGTGGTACGAATTGAGATAGAGTGGGTGCTTGAATATTGGCTACACCTGCTTCAATCTCTAATAAGTCCCATAAATTTTCGTCGTTTTTAAAAGGCTCTTTTGTATTGCTAAGGAGCTTTTCTTGCCCCGACTTTGTTAATATTAAAAGGTATCTCTCAGTCGTATCATTAAAACAAATTGCTTGTCCATAACTATTATTAACCACAGATAGATGTTTGTTATTTATTTCTGGAAAGAGATCATGAACATACTTCTTGTGTGCACTGCCGGCAACACCAAAACACGATAAATCCTGGTCAATAGTAATATCTACTTTAGAGAATACTGCGTATTTTTTTAATTGATTTAGACTTTCAGCCGCTGCGTCTTTATGCATGGTAAGCAGAAATCTGTCTTTATAAAAACTGACGTATGAGACAGAAAACATCTTACCTTTAAAATCGCAATGAGCGCTAATTCTTGCCTTTTCTTCATTAAAAGGCTGTGTACTTGCAGTTAGTTGGCCGTGTAAATATTCATGCATTTGTTCGCCGCTTACGTTAATCACATGCATGTTTTCTAGTTTAGTCACAAAATTTTCAGTGTTCAATTTTGACTCCATTGCGCCTATCGATAACTTAATTTATATGGTCACTATGCTTGTTTGCAATCATTAATATTTGTAAAGTAACAAAAATACGTGAGATCAGTTTTTCCTTGGGCTATCTGATGTTAAACTCACTCATGAACAAAAGGAGATTAAATTGGAAATTGAAAAGTTTACTGAGAAACGAGTAAATAGACTTAAATGGGCTTGTCGCAGAGGTATGCTTGAGTTAGATGTATTGTTTTTACCATTTGTTGAGCAAGCGTTTGACCAACTTTCATATTCACAGCAAGAAACGTTTGAAAGGCTATTAACCTGTGATGATCCTGATTTATTCGCTTGGTTTATGGGACATCAAAAATGCAATGACCCCGACCTTGCACACATGGTCAGCCATGTAAAAACGAGTATTGAAATAAAAGCAGAAGACAATTATTAGTAACGATTAATAATTATTTGACGATGTCACCAAACGATAAGCACTCTGAGTCAGAACATTTTCAAACGGCATCGCCATTGTGTTTTGACTTTCAATACTTCAGTCTAAAAAGCACATTATTTGGATTGGCGTGTTATCAATTATATCTACTCGTTTTATTAGACTTCTCAGACATTTCGATAGCTGTGGTGTTCTTAGCTACTGTAGGTTTCTTTTTTTACACTTCGAACCCTTTTAAAAACGTGAAGACTTTACTCTATTGCACTTTTGATTCGGTTAGTATTTCGATTAGAAACGATAATCCTCAAGACTCGAGGTTATCTTGTTTAACAAAGGTCGAAGAGGGAACGTATAAAATGTGTGGGGTAGCGTCGAAAATTTCTTTCTTGGGATTCTATATCAAAGGAGTGAAAACTACCCTCCATTTAGAAGCAAGCGAACCACATACTCTACATGCTAATCAACAATATATAGCTATGTTTATCCCGCGATGGCAACTAAGTGAAGTTGTATTCAGGAAAATAAGTCGCGCAATAATCTGGCATCCCTTCTATACTTAAAGCTCTGATAAGCATTTAGTCGTATATTACTAGATTAATTCACAGCATTTTTATTACTGATTTTCTATTAATATTTCTAAACAACAAAAAAGTACTCGCGCAGAAAGCAAAGGATAGTTAATGGACGCATCAATTATTTCATTATATGCAAAAGCAGTGACGTTTAAGCCTATATTTACAAAGACGACATCTCCTAAATTACCCATTTATACTCGTCAGAAATCTATCTCAGTTGTTCCATCTCATTTTTCTGCATATAACAAATTGATAAACTGGCAAACGCGAGATGAGCAGATAGTCCATCCCAACTATATACAAACCCTGTCTTTGCCGATGCAGCTTGATATGATGGTTCAGGATACATTCCCATTTAAACCACTTGGGTTAGTTCACATAGGTAATAAAATAAAAGTGGTGCAATCTCCAAGAGTATTTGATCAACTTACTCTAGTTACTGAATTTGGAGAGATATATTTTCATAAACGTGGATGGCTATTTGAAGTGATTACAAAAGCCTTTATAAAGAATAGAACAAATGAAATACATCCAAATAAAGTGAATGCTGAACCTGCTGTGATTGGAACGAGTTTATACTTAGCTAGAACCACCCACAATAAAGATAATTTTGATCTTGATAGCACAAATTTTAGTGAAATACCGGCATGGCTTAAAGCTAATCAAAACCAGTTATTAGATTCGTCAGAACATTCAGATAAAATAGCATCGTTTGAGTTTCAAAGTGACGTGGGAAGAAAATATGCGAAAGTTTCAGGTGATTATAATCCTATTCACTTACACCCGTTCACAGCAAAAATATTAGGTTTTAAAAAAGCGATCGCTCACGGTATGTATTCAAAGGCAATTGCAATATCTGAAATGCTAAATCAGTCACTAATTCGGTCAGAACAAGTTGAAATTAATACTGTTTTTTCTCAACCTATTGCATTGCCAACAAATGTAGATATGTTGTGTCAACAAGGTGAAGTGCAAAATCAGAATGTTTTTAAACTAGCCTCAAATTGTAGAAATAAATTAAGAATCCACTTATCAGGCCAGGTAAATCAACTCTAGCTCTTGTCTAAATGCTGCTTATTTACAATAGTTGGTTTGCTTTCTTCTAATAAACTTGGATAGTCTAAGTTATAGTGTAAACCACGACTTTCTTTTCTTTGCATTGCGCACAATACAATTAGTTGAGCGACGCAAACTAAATTTCTTAACTCAAGCATATTGTTAGTGATTTTAAAGTTTGAATAGTATTCATCTATTTCTTGTTTAAGTAGATTAATCCTTCTAAGTGCTCGCTCGAGTCTTTTGTTTGTTCTAACAATTCCAACATAATCCCACATAAATAATCGTAGTTCATGCCAGTTATGTTGAATGATTACGGCTTCATCAGAATCTATTACCCGACTTTCATCCCAGGGTTTTATTGGGCGCTGTTCGTGTTCAGTATATTTGAATTTAATAATATGTTTAGCACAAGAATGTGCAAACACGATACATTCAAGCAGGCTATTACTTGCCATTCTATTTGCACCATGCAAACCAGTGTAGGCAACTTCTCCAACCGCATAGACGTTTTCTAAGTTAGTGCGTGCATCTAAATCAGTCATTACACCACCACAGCTGTAATGCGCGGCTGGCACTACAGGAATGGGTTGGCGAGTAATATCGATACCTAAAGAACGACATTTTCGGTAAATATTGGGAAAATGTTTAACAATAAAATCACTAGGTTTGTGACTAATATCTAAATACATACAGTCTTCGCCCAACCGTTTCATTTCGAAGTCTATCGCGCGCGCAACGATATCTCTTGGTGCTAAATCTGCTCGTTCATCAAATTTATGCATAAACTTTGTGCCATCAGCATGACACAAAAAAGCGCCTTCCCCTCTTAAAGCTTCTGAAATTAGAAAATTACCAGCGTCGGGGTGATATAAACAAGTAGGGTGAAATTGATTAAATTCCATATTTGCTATGTTACAGCCTGCTCTCCATGCCATAGCGATGCCGTCACCACTTGCTACATCTGGATTAGATGTATATTGATATACCTTACTCCCTCCTCCCGTTGCTAAGGCAATATTCTTGGCTCGTATTACTTCAACAGATTGTTTTTTTCTATTCCAAACGTAAGCACCGACACAAAAATTATCAGTTTTCTCATTTTTAATTAAATCAATTGCATTATAACGTTCAAAAATATGAATGTTGTGATGATGCTTAACACTATCTGACAATGTATTTTGTACAGCTTTACCTGTCGCATCGGCAGCGTGTAAAATGCGTCTGTGTGAGTGACCACCTTCACGAGTTAAATGAAACTTTACGTTACCATCTTGATCGTGCTCTTGATCAAAAGGAACGCCTTCTCCAATTAGCCATTGCATGCTTGTTTTTGCATTTTCAGCGGTGAATCTTACCACTTCTTCTTCACACAACCCCGCACCAGCTGCCAATGTATCGCTAATATGGTTTTCTATTGAGTCATCGTCATCAAATACTGCGGCAATGCCGCCTTGAGCATAACGAGTACTACCTTCGTCAATATCGCTTTTACTAAGTACTATTACTTTGCAATGATCAGACACATTCAACGCCAGACTCAAGCCTGCAGCACCACTGCCAATTACTAACAAATCACAACTGTGTTCTATGTGTTGAGTTTGTTGCTCAACTGACATAGATTCGTCTAACGCTCTATCTGCATTTATTAGGTTTTTTTGCATAGTTTGTAATTACTCAGCGACAATTAAGGTCTTAGTTAAAAAATATGGGCGCTTTTAACGTTTGTTTACATATTTTGGGTTTAAAATCAGAATTAAACCCCTATTCTATAGAAAATAAATGGTAGTGCTACAAATTCACATGATTAGCTCATTACCATCAACATAATTCACAATAAAGTAGAACTTATAATATTATAAGTAGTCATAACAAGCGAATTGCCCTCAGCCATAATGGTAGTAGCTTAAAGGAGACATGGCATTAATGAGCGAGCAGAAGACAGACCAAGAATTAGTTCAGCAAGTGCAAAGCGGAAATAAAAATGCTTTTAATTTGTTAGTTGTACGACACCAAAACAAAGTAATGAATATAGTATCTCGCTATGTTAAGAACTCTGGAGATGTGGCCGACGTAACACAAGAAGCCTTTATTAAAGCATATAGAGCCTTACCGAATTTTAGAGGGGAAAGTGCTTTTTATACGTGGCTGTATCGAATTGCAGTTAATAGTGCTAAAAACTATTTAACTTCTCAAAGTCGAAAACCACCGGCAAGTGATGTAGATGCGCAAGAAGCCGATTTTTATGATGGAAGTGATGCGTTGAAAGAAAATGCATCTCCCGAAAGCAGATTATTGTCTGATGAACTTCAAGCAAAACTTTTTGCAACAATTGAAAACCTACCTGATGATTTACGGGCTGCAATAACACTTCGTGAAATTGAAGGTTTGAGTTACGAAGAAATCGCCGCTGTGATGGAATGTCCAGTTGGTACTGTGCGTTCTAGAATATTTAGGGCTAGGGAAGCAATTGATAAAGTAATCGTGCCATTAATAGAGCGATAGACTGTGTTTTGCTATGATTTTGTGTAAACTTAGGGTGTTGTTCAAAACAAAATCAATTTTTAGCAAAACAAATTGAACCATTTTTTATTTTTATAAACTAAACATTAACTGTTCTCTGGATTGTGGATATATGACGCAAGAATACGAAAAATTGTCAGCTTTGGTAGATGGTGAAACAAACACTAACGATACCAATGTTAAAGAAATGGTTAAAAATATTGGCAACAATGCAGAATTGAATGCAAAGTGGCGTAGTTATCATTTAACCCGAGACTTAATGCGAAGTGATATGTCTACTGACTTATCTTTTAATTTGAGTGATAAGATTGCTCAAGCGCTTGAGCAAGAAATGCCTATTTTAGCGCCTAAACCTAGTTGGCGTGATAAACCTATTGTTGCTGCGGTGTTGCCAATTGTTAGACAAAGCGGACAACTCGCCATGGTAGCTTGTGTTACAGCGTTAGTCATATTTGGTTTTCAAACTTACAACCAGCCTGAAGTGTCTGACCCATTTTCAACTGCTCCTCCTATTCTTGGTCCTCAGGGTGGTCTAGCGCCGGTCAGTTTGCCAAGTAATGCTGCAACTGAGCAGCAAAGAATGAGTCAATTGTTAGAGCAGCGACGTCAAATAAACGCGCTTATTCAAGATCACTTGAGGCAACAAAAACTAAGATCTGTAGCTAACCAAGCGGATATGAGTAACAATGAAATTGATGAAGAGAACGAAAACAGTCAAAATAATCCATAATTTATGAATTTAATAAACGTCTCCAAACCGTGGTGCATAGTTAAAATATGCATCGCGGTTTTTGCTTTAGTAGGACCTAGTATTCAACTGCAAGCGCAAGAAACATCTGAACCTACCCAAATTATTGTTCCAAATTCAGAAAATGATGGTGTGCAGGTTCTTGAATCAGAATACTCTGAAAATGACGCAGTGGACTCTACGCAGAATGAAAAGGCTGATTTTAATGTTTTATCTGCTGAGTCGTGGATACATAGATTGGCGAGAGTAGTCAAAGAAGTGCCTTTTGAAATAAGTTTTGTGGTAGCTGTGCCGGGAAGAGATACCTTACCTTATGTATGGCGACATGCAGTTTTAGATAGTGGATTAGAAGTTGAACAGCTAAGCTTACTAAATGGTCCAGGTTTTGAACAAATCCGCATTAATAACAAAGTCAGTGTATTTGAACCTGGACACACGCCTGTTAGTGTTAAAGCTCAAGTCATAGATGGTCCCATACCAAATGCCTTTATTCATAATCCAATTCTTTTGAAAGATGGGTACGATGTTTTGTTAATGGGTAGAAATAGAATTTCTGGCCGCATGGCGCAACAAATAAGAATTATTAGTAAAGATAAAACTCGATATCAATACCATTTATGGTTAGATGAGCAGAGCGGGCTTTTATTAAAACAGAACATGTACGATTTAAAAGGTAACTTATTAGAACAAATTCAGGTTACTCAGCTTCAATTGAACGATAACATAAAAACGCAATTTATGAATTTGCAAGCTAATCAGTTGCCCCCAGTATCTAGCGCTTTTTTACAAGAAGACCAACCTTTGCCGTGGACGGTCAGTTTCCTGCCCGTAGGCATGCAAGTTGTTGCTAAAAATTTACGTAGAATCCCTATTACCAATCAAATTGCCGAGTATTTAATGTTAAGCGATGGACTAGTGGACGTATCTATTTACGTGACTCAAGCTATAGAATCTGGTCAGGAAGATTTGGCATTGACATCTGATTCTAAATCGATTGTTTCAATTTCTGATGGTCGTTTTCAAGTTACGGTAATTGGTGAAATTCCTCTTGAAACAGCGAATAAACTAGCTAATTCGATTGTTTTAGTTAATGAGAACGAGTGATTACATGATTGAAGAAACCGGTGTTGTTGTGGCGGTAGAAGGCGACAAAGCTTGGATAGAAACGCAAGTGAAATCAACTTGTGGATCGTGCAAAGCGAGCGAAGCATGCCCTACAAGTACGGTTGCTAAAGCGTTTTCACCCAAACCAGAGCATGTCTTAATTGATGTACCTTGTCATTTAACTGTTGGCCAAAGCGTCAAAATAGGAATAAGCGAAACAGCATTACTTTATGCTTCAATGATGGTATACATTCTACCGCTTTTTAGCATGATAGTTTTTGCCAGTTTAGTTTCTTATTTTTTTCAGAATATTCATGAGCTTATTGTATTGACACTATCTTGCTTTGTCGCACTAGGTGCATATTGGTGGGTTTCTGCAAACGCTAAAAAACCGCAGAACATGAAAAAGTATAAACCAGTTTTCTTGGGCGCAACTAAGGGCGCAGTGATGACCCAAAAACATGAAATTCCCACGCACAAATTTACTGACTAATGCTTTTGTGTCATTAAGCAAATCTTAAATACATGAAAGCGTCGGTTTAATTTATTTTGATTAAGACATGCTTACACTTTTAGTTTGACTTAAATTACATGAATAGTCGCAATTTGCCCCGCAAAACGGTAATATCTGCACACTTTTTGCTTTAATAATTATGATTTCTGCTTGACGACGAAAAACATCGTTCTTAGCTTAACTAAACAGAATCTATTTATCCTTCGGATAGTCAATTAATTTTAGGTATTTCCAGACAGTATGCAACTTAAAAACATTCGTAACTTCAGTATCATAGCTCACATTGATCATGGTAAATCAACCTTGTCTGATCGATTAATCCAAGAATGTGGCGGGTTAACTTCCAGAGAAATGGCGGAACAAGTTCTAGATTCAATGGATATCGAGCGTGAGCGCGGTATTACAATTAAAGCCCAAAGCGTGACGCTTTTTTATAAAGCCAAAGATGGTGAAACGTATCAATTGAATTTCATTGATACGCCCGGGCACGTCGATTTTAGTTATGAAGTATCTCGCTCGCTTGCTGCTTGCGAGGGCGCACTTCTTGTTGTAGACGCAGGTCAAGGTGTAGAGGCGCAAACATTAGCGAATTGTTACACAGCAATTGATTTGGATATGGAAGTCGTTCCCATCTTAAACAAAATTGATTTGCCACAAGCCGAGCCTGATAGAGTAGCAGAAGAGATTGAAGATATTGTAGGGATTGATGCGATCGATGCTGTCAGATGTTCGGCTAAGACTGGAGTCGGCATCATTGATGTTTTAGAGGTAATTGTTAATCAAGTTCCCCCTCCTATTGGTGATAGTGACGCACCGCTGGAAGCACTTATAATCGATTCATGGTTTGATAATTATCAAGGTGTGGTTTCATTAGTAAGAATTGTTAACGGTGAGCTAAACGCTAAAGACAAGATAAAAATTATGTCTACAGGCACGGTCCATCAGGCCGATAAAATTGGTGTTTTTACCCCTAAGCAAACTGAAAAAGCGACTTTAAAAACAGGTGAAGTTGGGTTCATTATTGCGGGTATTAAAGAAATTCATGGTGCGCCGGTAGGTGATACCATTACGTTAGCAAAAAGTCCCGCAGAAAAAGCCTTACCCGGCTTTAAAAAAATCAAGCCTCAAGTGTATGCGGGTTTATTCCCGGTTAGTTCAGATGATTACGAAGACTTTCGAGATGCACTATCAAAACTCAGCCTAAATGATGCATCTTTATTCTATGAACCAGAAAGTTCTAGTGCACTAGGTTTTGGGTTTAGAATTGGTTTCTTGGGGATGCTACATATGGAAATTATCCAAGAAAGGTTAGAGCGAGAATACGACCTCGACCTGATTACCACCGCACCTACCGTTGTTTATGAAGTGAAAACAACAAAAGGTGATGTCATTAAAGTAGATAACCCCTCTAAATTACCGCCAGTAAACGATATTGAAGAAATTAGAGAGCCAATAGTTACCGCTAACATACTAGTGCCTCAAGAGTTTCTAGGTAATGTTATTACACTTTGTGTTGAAAAGCGCGGTATGCAAACAAGCATGGTTTATCACGGTAAACAAGTAGCGGTTACATACGATTTACCTATGGCTGAAGTAGTATTAGACTTTTTTGATAGATTAAAATCGACTAGTCGCGGATTTGCTTCTTTAGACTATAATTTTACTCGTTTCCAAGTAGCGGATATGTGTAGATTGGATATTTTAATTAACTCTGAAAGAGTAGATGCCTTGGCTATTATTACGCATAAAGACAACGCGCCTTATAGAGGGCGAGACTTAGTTGATAAGCTAAGACAGCTCATACCGAGACAAATGTTTGATATTGCTATACAGGCTGCTATTGGTAATCACGTGATTGCTAGAAGCACGGTGAAGCAACTTAGAAAGAACGTTATTGCTAAATGTTATGGCGGTGATGTTAGTCGTAAAAAGAAATTGTTACAGAAGCAGAAAGAAGGTAAAAAACGCATGAAGCAGGTCGGAAATGTTGAATTACCGCAGGATGCATTTTTAGCCATATTAAAGGTAGATAATTAATGGCAAATTATTTTTCAATTTTCCTTGTGGTCATAAGTTTGGTTACTGGGCTGGTGTGGCTTGGTTATAAATTGTTTTATGCTCCAAAGAAAACAGAATCTCAAAGCAAAGAACAATATAAAGTATTTTACGAAGAAACTATGCCTTCAGGTGTCGACTTCTGTAAACAGATGTTCCCTATCTTTTTTGGTGTAATGGTTTTTCGTTCGTTTATTTATGAGCCATTTCAAATTCCTTCTGGCTCAATGTTTCCAACTTTACTGGTAGGAGATTTCCTATTGGTAGAGAAGTTCGCATACAGTTTGAAAGATCCTGTGGTTAGAAGTGAACTGATTGATACTGGTGAGGTAGAGCGCGGGGATGTGATTGTATTTAAGTACCCAGATGACGAAAGGATTGATTATATCAAACGAGTAGTAGGTTTACCGGGCGAAACAATATTCTACAGGCGCAAGCAGATTTTCATTAAACCTAAATGTATAGACCAAAGCCCTTGTCCAGGCGAAATGCCTGTTTCACTAAAATCAATTGGACGAGGCAATGTGGAAGAACACGGGGAAAATTGGCCTATGTTCACTGAAGTTTTGGGTGAGGTTGAACATAGTATCTTAAAAAACCCTAGAAGATTAGAGCCAACTGGCATGTATGTTGTACCTGAGGGTCATTACTTTGTAATGGGTGACAATCGTGACAACTCTCAAGATAGTAGAGCTTGGGGTTATGTTCCTGAAGAAAATATTGTGGGGAAAGCAGTATTTATTTGGATGAGTTTTGAATTTGAAAGAGAGCAAGACGATTTTCTACCAACTTTCATTCCAACAGGTGTGCGATTTGAAAGAATTGGTGTGATTAACTAATCGTTATATTTTATAGTAGTAATTCTTATGAAGAGAATAGTATTGACTGATCCAAATATAAAACTACTGAAAAGTCTAAACTATACCTTCTCGGATACTAGTTTATTAGAGCAGGCCCTAACGCATAGAAGTGCCGCAAAAAAACATAATGAACGTCTCGAGTTTTTAGGGGATGCTGTATTGGGTATGGTAATTGCGGAAATACTCTATGGCAAATTTCCTAAACTGCCAGAGGGGAAGCTCACCAGAATGCGATCTTCACTAGTAAAAGGAACGACTTTGGCGCTAATAGCTCAAGAGCTTGAGGTAGGGCCTTTAATTAAATTAGGGCCAGGTGAATTAAAGAGCGGCGGGCGAAGACGTGATTCTATTCTTGCTGATGCGGTAGAGTCTATTATTGGGGCAACTTATTTAGATGGTGGTTTCCAAGCTGCGGCAAAACTAATCAAACACCTATTTGATAAAAGACTTGAAACCCTAGACCCTAATCAACAAATAAAAGACTGTAAAACGCAGCTGCAAGAATACTTGCAAGCTAAACAAATTTCACTTCCTGAATATCAAGTTGAAAATATTCAAGGTAAAGATCACGCCCAAACCTTTTGCGTGAGTTGCGATATTAAAGAGCTAAATTTGAAAACATTAGGGCAGGGCAGAAGTCGTCGTATTGCTGAGCAAGAAGCTGCTAAGCAAATATTAGAGAAAATTAAAAATGACTGATACTTATTGTGGAATGATTGCTATTGTTGGTAGGCCTAACGTAGGCAAGTCGACTATCCTAAATCGTATACTCGGTCAGAAAGTCAGTATCACATCAAGAAAGCCCCAAACTACTCGACACCGTATCATGGGTATAGATACTCTAGGTAACAAACAAGCTATTTATGTTGACACCCCGGGGCTTCACATAGAAGAAAAACGTGCCATCAATAAATTAATGAATCGTGCAGCAGCAAGCTCATTTGCAGACGTCTCGTTAGTACTTTTTGTTGTGGAAGGCACCCGTTGGACCGATGACGATGAGATGGTATTAGAAAAAATTAAGCAATCAGGAAAAGAAGCTTGGTTGGTAGTGAACAAAACCGATAAAGTTGAAGATCAAGCAGAATTGCTTGATACCTTAAATAAGTTAAACGAAAAGTTTACGTTTACTCATGTATTACCTGTTTCCGCTAAGCAGAATAGACAAATTGACCATCTACAGAAAATGATTTTTGATCAACTACCAGCTAGCGAGTTTTATTTCCCAGACGATTATATTACCGACCGTTCAAGTCGTTTTTTGGCTGCAGAAATTATTCGTGAGAAATTAATGCGCTTTACGGGTGATGAATTGCCTTATTCTGTGACGGTAGAAATAGAGCAGTTTAAATTAACCGAAAACGGCGTTTATCATATCCATGGACTGATTCTTGTAGAGCGAGCCAGCCAAAAGCCGATGATTATTGGCAAAAAAGGCAGTCATTTAAAAACGATTGGTGCTGAAGCAAGGAAAGATATGGAATCATTATTCGATAACAAAGTCTTTTTAGAATTATGGGTAAAAGTAAAATCAGGTTGGGCCGATGATGAACGAGCTTTGCGGTCTCTTGGTTATGAAGAAGATTATCGTTCTTAGTGCTATTTATTGGAGGTTTAATTGAAAGATCTGCATGAATTCAGAAAAGAATATAAGCTAGGAAAACTTGATAAAAGCTCATTAACAAACGACCCTTTGGAACTATTTCAAGTTTGGTTAAACGATGCAATTCAAGCTGAGTTACCTGATCCAAACGCAATGACGGTGTCTACAGTTGATGAAAGCGGTCAACCAAGTCAGCGAATCGTATTATTAAAAGATTTGAATGAAGATGGATTTGTTTTTTATACTAATTTAGGGAGTAATAAAGCAAAACATCTGAAGTCTAATCCTAAAATTAGTATTCATTTTCCATGGTACTTCCTGGAGAGACAAGTCAGCATAAGTGGTACTGCAGAATTATTGCCTCGTTCAAAAGTTCTAAAGTACTTTGTCTCACGTCCTAAGAATAGTCAGTTGGGTGCTTGGGCAAGTCAGCAAAGCCAACCTATATCTACTCGAGAGCTATTAGTAACTCAATTTATGCAAATGAAAGAGAAGTTTAGTAAGGGCGAAATACCTTTGCCAGACTTTTGGGGTGGGTATTTAGTCAAACCTCATAAAATTGAGTTTTGGCAGGGTGGTGAACATAGACTGCATGATAGGTTTGAATATACAAAAGATTCGCAGAATAATTGGTCGTCACAGCGTTTAATGCCCTAAACTAGTCTAGAGAACTTTCTATGATTGATAGTCATTGTCATATTGATTTAGACGTTTTTAATGCTAATAGGACGGAAATCTTAAAGCGTTGTATTGATATTGGTATTAGTCGAATATTAGTCCCAGGTCTTTCTGTTTCGCAATTCAAATCTTTGTTAGCACTATCATATGAATACCCTAATTTAGATATTGCACTTGGCTGTCATCCGTATTTTATGAAAGGTGAGCCCTGTCAAGCCGTTGTAAAACAAAATGAATTGGCGCTTAATACACTTGCCAAGAAGCATAAAGACAAGTTTATAGCAGTGGGTGAATGTGGCTTAGATGGCAATTTATCTCTTGATTTTGATTTTCAGAAAGCCATGTTGCAAATGCAAATTGAGCTGGCAATAAAATACCATAAACCCCTAATTTTGCATCATCGGCAGTCTCACAATGAACTAATACGCTTACTCAAACAAAATGAATTTCCACATGGCGGGATTATTCATGCATTCAGTGGTAGTGAGCAAATTGCTAATACTTATATTGAAATGGGCTTTATGCTTGGAGTCGGTGGCACCATTACTTACCCTAGGGCGAAAAAAACGCGCGGAAGTATTAAGACCATACCTCTTGAGTTCATAGTGCTTGAAACTGACTCTCCTGATATGCCATTAAATGGATTTCAAGGTGAAATTAATACACCACTGCAACTCCCTTTAGTTGTAAAAGAGTTGGCAATACTCAAGCAAATATCAGAACATGAAGTGATTGAACAAACGACTAGGAACTATAATAAAGTATTGAGCTTATGATATTACTTTACAGTGAATCGCCTTCATCAAACTCATAGCTATTTCTTATTTTGTAGAATAATCGCGTCGCTAAGACCGCTGCTACTACACTGAGTATTATTACCAATATGCTTTGTGAAAGTTGATTTTGATTAAAGTTTCTATGATGCTTTGTAATTTCCTGTTGGTCTAAAACGAGTTTGATATAACCAATTGTATTATCATCAAATATAATATCTTCAACAAAAACTAGGGGTTGTATGTCACCCTTTGACATCATATTGATAATGGTTGGACGTTCTTCTTGCTCGGCATATCTCACGCCAAGTTCATCGAAAAGTACAGCGCCAGTTACGAACATCCCTTGGTTAATGACTTTCACGTAATGTTTAAGTAGCGTCTGATCTTGTTGAGCCAATGGGGCGGCTACTAGTTTAGCTGCTTGTACCGTTAAGCTTCTACCAAGTTGCTCTGATTCAACTTCATACCACTGTTGTGCGTTGCGGGAATGCATCAAATACAAATTAATGCCGACAATGACGCATACAACAAACAATAATAAGCTTGAAATACGCTTAAAAATTGAATAGTTACTATTGGTTTGTAAGTTCATATAACACTATTTTCGAATTTAATTCTTAGTTGTAAACAAGGAAATTATACTGCCATGTAATTGCTCTAAATTTTCGCTTATTGATATCTTTAGCGGCTATTTTTAATTTTTATAAAGGCTCGTGCTCTCTACTTATAAGATAACATATTAGACAGTTAAACAAATAAAAGAAACAGTCAATTAATAACAACGACATATTAAGTAAAATATTCGAAGTGTATGCCGATAACCTGACAATACACCTAAACAAAGGATGCGCATGTCACAGTTATTGTCTTCTATTGACCAAAGGACTCAATTAGTCGGTGAAAATCGTTTAGAGCTTCTAATGTTTAAATTGGGAACTCGTCATACTTTTGCACTAAATGTCTTTAAAGTAAGAGAAGTCATTACTGTTCCTAAATTAAATCAAATGCCTGGTTCTCATCATCATTTGAACGGTGTAACTAATTACAGAGGTAAATCTATTCCAATTATAGATTTACGATCTTCTATTCATTTAAATCATAATGCTCATGAATACCAATCTGAAAACGTTATCATTACTGAATATAATAGAAGCGTACAAGGTTTCTTGATTGGCCAAATCATGAATATTGTTAACACGTCTTGGAGCAACATCCAGCCGCCACCTAAAACCGTTGGTAAAAATAATTATTTAACTGCTATTACTCGCATAGAAACCGATGCGGGAGAAGAATTAGTTGAAATTATAGATGTAGAGAAAGTGCTCTCAGAAATTATCGAATACGATACGAGTATTTCAGAAGAAATTTTAGATGAAAATATTAAAACGCACCTTAATGGTAAAAAAATATTAGTAGTAGATGATTCATCAACTGCGCGCTCACAAATAAGAGATACTCTTTCTCAATTGAATGTAGAAATAATTGAGAGGGAAAACGGATTAGAGGCCCTGCAAACCCTTAAAAAATGGGCAGACCAAGGTATAAATGTTTACGATGAGATTTTAATGATGTTCACCGATGCTGAAATGCCTGAAATGGATGGGTATAGACTCACAGCTGAAGTGCGTGCTGATGATAGAATGAAAGATCTTTTTATAGCGTTAAACACGTCTTTGAGTGGCAGCTTTAATGATGCCATGGTTAAGAAAGTTGGATGTAATCGATTTATTTCTAAGTTCCAGCCTGATTTATTGGTTGAAGTTCTGCAAGATAGAATGCGCCAAGAACTGGATGAAGAATAAATATTCAAGCGCTATTAATTAATTTAGCGACAAATATATCTAAATCATCTGAAGCGTTTAAAAAATTTTGCTAACATAATGAAAATTTTTTAGAGAGTAACAGTTTGAGCCTTCCAACCTTCTCACAAAAATTGTCTAATGATGGCAATATTTATTCAATTAATTTTCTTAATGACTTGTTAAAGCAACAGAAAACGCTATCCATTAATGCAGAAGCAGAGTTGTCATTAATTGAGAAAACGTCTGAAACCAATACCAATCTAAAAAGTGATTATGCTTACGCTGAAGACTTTGTTATATGTGGTCAAGCGATTAACTTATATACGTTACAAAATATATTTCGAGAATACTTTTTAAGTCACGCTTGTTCGTTAGTAATATCATCTCACCCACTAAATATGCAGTTTTCTCGTCAAGTTTTAAATGTGACGGTTTTTCACAATAATGCTAAAAAGCTTATCACCACTCAATTTAATCTAAGCTTATCTAAAAGTTACTTTCTTGATTGCTTTAATGTGTCTGAAGTGAAAGTGTCAGTGCCTGGCGTGCTCGTTATGGACATGGATTCCACGATTATAGATATGGAATGTATTGACGAAATAGCCGCTTTAAATAATAGAGGTGAACAAGTAGCCGCACTCACGGAAAGAGCAATGCAGGGAGAGTTAGATTTTAATCAAAGTTTAGTTGCTCGCGTATCTTGTTTAAAGGGAATTGAGCTGAATCAATTAGAAGCGCTAAGAAGTCGTTTGCCTGTTAACCCCGGTTTTGCGGCTACTATTAGTTATTTACAAGAAAAAGGGTGGGTTACCTGCATTGCATCAGGTGGTTTTACTTATTTTGCTGATTATCTAAAAACATCGTTTAATTTGAACAAAGCGGTGAGTAATGTATTAACGGTTGCAGACAATAAGTTAGTTGGGAAAGTAGAAGGCGATATAGTTAACGCCGAAACTAAAAAGCAAGTTTTACTTGACTGTATGAAGCACCATAATTTAAACCAAAGCATTGCAATTGGGGATGGCGCTAACGACTTGGTTATGATGGAGGCCGCTTCATTAGGGGTTGCCTATAAAGCCAAGGCAAAAGTGCAAGCAGCGGCAGATGCGAATATTCATTATTGTGGGTTTGAAGGTTTGCTTTACGCGCTTAAATATTAACGCGCTTAAATATTAACGTATTAATTAAGTTGATAGCGGTATATGACTTCGTCCGTTATATCAGTTAAGAATAGCGAGCCTGCGATATCCCACATTCTTTCTTCAAAATAGGTGGCTTTATGCACGGCATGTTGGCTTAAGTACAATAGTTCCTGTTCAACTCGCTCAATATCAGGTGATAGCGCTTTATTAATTGTTACACTGAAAGCCAAAAACTCGCCCAATTGTGCAGCCTGTTTAATGAATTTTACTCTGTCTCTATGGTTGCGTAATTCATGTGTCCATTTAGCTCGACAGATTGCACTACTTGATTTTGAATTTGCAGGTGCTGCAATGAATATTTCAGTTTTAATAGGCTTAGGATCTATTTTTAAAACTTTTAATGATTGATTAATTATAGACTCACCGTTTAGAAGGTCTTGATAAAGCCAAGATAAATTCACTGAAGTTAAACTATGATCGTGATGTAAAAATTCCATCCACTTTGCTTGCACCTGATTAACTGTAGACATAGCCGGAAAGAAGCCCTGCTGCTGCTTTTCAATGTAAGTACAAAATTGCGGTGTGTTTTTGCAATGTAAGTTTCGCAACGCCATGTTAATGCCTGTTACACTCTCGTCATAACTCACTTTTTTAAGTTTATCCAAGTTATTGTTAATTAATTCTGAAAAGAATCCTTCGGCAATATTTTCTTCTTCATCAGACATAGCTTTTAGGTGAAGCACTTGTTTATCAATATTGATTTGAACAACTCTATAAGTCAGTTCAGTGAGTTCATAGTGGTCACTAAGTGACTGTAATTTAGGAAATGTCACTTTAACCTTACTATATGCTCTTTGATTAAAGGCTTCGTCGAGTTGGATTTTCAAACCACTTACAGAAATATCTTCACTAGAGCCATAAAATACCTGACTGCTTGTTTCAACCATTACGGGTGTTCGCAGAATATAACGGGACTGTTTTCTCAGCTCTTGTTGTTTATGGCGACATGCTTCAACTATATGCGGTAACTTATTTCTCGCATGTCCAAAAGCTTTTAGTTGAGGCACTAAGTCAATATCTAGTTCACGCTTTTGGTAACAAGCTAAACTTGTATCCGATGTAATATCAGTCACACTTATCATGTGCGCGAGGTATTGTATTTTAGCTTGCAATCGCGGACTCAAACCTTTGTTTAAATCGTCAACATCGCGACTAACACCGTCCGGAATGCTTGTTGGTGAATACGCTTGCATTGGATTAATATCAGTACATGCAAGTTGGTATACTCTAAAGCTAGCTTTTCGAGCCGCATAGCTCAAAAATGTTGACTTCATCAAAGGATAAAGCGCTAACTCTTCTTTACTGGCAGAATAGAAATATACTTTCTCATCTTTAACGTGATTAAAACAATATACAGTAGTTTGCGGATACGCATCAGCTTGATTAATTAATGATTTAATTCTGTTCTGATTAACTAAATAACCGATAAGTTGTTGCCCGTTTTCATCTTTCCAATAATCAAGAATATTTTTGTTATTAGCATTCATACTGGCATATTCAGCAAACATTTCTTTTTCGTTTTTTCTGCTTATAAAAATAGGTAGCGAAGGCGTTGTATTAGCAAAAGCTTGTTCATATACCTTGCTAGAAAGTGCCATTTCAACATTATCTAAGTTTACTTTATATCGATGCTTGTTAACTCTAATAAGTTGTGCAACAAACTTATCAAAGGAATCCCCCTCAATAGATTGCCTGTAAAGGTGCAATTGAATCTTGTCATTTTCATTACTAATATTCAGGGTTTGGTAATCAATTGCACCATGACTCCAACCAAAATGCTTTTTAGTATCCCTAAAAGCAACACTTAAAGGAGTAAACTCTTTAAATTTAGAAAGTGCATCTGAATTTTTCAATTTGATGCACAAGCCATTGATTGATATGTCAGTCGTACTTGCATGAACACTACTGTTGTCAGGAAAAAATATTTCAACATCTACGACGTAATTTAGGCGTTCCTGCTTACGAACGGGGAAATTAAGTAAATCTTGGCAGGGCACAATATAACGTTCTTGAGTAATCGTTATTTCAGTTTTATGCGTTTGATTTTGTTTGCTGTGTAAGTATTGTTGTTTCTCTTTTTCGGCTTCATCTATGACTAATTCGTACACACCAAAAGTATATTCTCCATATCGCTTAACGAGCTTCTCAAAACACAGAATGCCGTTCACGTTCAAGTAGTGAGAAATACCATGATGGTTAAAAAGTCTACAATCATCTTTTACTACGGTTCTCAAATCTATAGAACGAATACAAGGTTTGGCTAGGCGCTTGATTTCCATTTTAACCAAAAAACGCAAATCTTGAGCGATCGAATGCGTCTGCCGTTCAAACTCAGCATTAAAAGATGGCTTATTTACCAAAGGAGCGAGGTTATGAATTATAGCCTCGTAAGGCTTAAGGTTAGGCTCACTATTTGTTGATAAATATTGTGTATTAATCAAATCTTGATTTATTGGTTTATCAGGCATATTTTGTTATCGGAAATAATGCTTCATACTTTGACGGTTTCGACTATAAATATACAGCAAACGTCACGAAGCAACAGTATTTTGGCTACAGTGTTACTCTTTGATGCTATATTTACATTAATTAATACAAAGTTCTAATTTCTTTAACTGAGGATGATATTTTTGGCAAAAGCATCAAAAACTCAATTTGTATGCACGGATTGTGGTCATAGCACTGCCAGATGGCAAGGTCAGTGTATTTGTGGAAGTTGGAATACCATGCAGGAAATGCGGGTAACATCTAGCAAAGTTGTATCGGTAAAACCCACCGGAGTACTAGGGTATGCAGGCGGGAATTCGCAAGGTGCTAAAAAATTTAGTGAAGTGGAGTCTGTAGAAGCGCACAAAGCACCCTCAGGGATAGGTGAGTTAGACAGAGTATTATGTGGTGGGATTACTTCTGGCTCCGTTAATATTATTTCAGGTGACCCAGGAGCAGGTAAAACAACGCTATTGTCTGATTTAATCGCTAATCGTTCACAACATATGGCGTCACTCTATTGTACTGCTGAAGAATCCTTATCACAGTTTAAAAATAGAGTTGAAAGGCTAAAACTTAAATTCAATGAAGAGCAATTATTTTTACTTTCAGAAACCAGTGTTGAATTAATAATTGAGCAGTTAGAATTAAATAAGATAAAATTTGCTGTAATAGACTCAATTCAGGCTGTAGTGAGCGAGAATGCAAATGGTAGTCCGGGTTCGCCCTCACAAGTGAAAGCTGCTGCTCAAGCATTAACGCAGTATTGTAAACAGAATAATGTGACGATGTTTATTATTGCGCATGTAAACAAAAATAATGAAATTGCAGGACCGCAAACACTTGTGCATATTGTAGATGCTTTACTTCATATTGATACAAATGACGGTCAGATTAGAACTTTAAGAGCGAATAAAAACAGATTTGGTGATGTAGATACCGTTGGTATTTTCAGAATGTGTGAAAAGGGAATGATCAGCGTCGATAATCCATCGGAAATATTTTTATCTGGCTCTAGCAATGACTCACCCGGCTCAGCGATTACTTGTATTCGTAAAGGCAACAGAAACATTTTATTAGAAATACAATGCTTAACGACTGACAATGAGGCCGAATATCCTCAACGTGTTTGCGTTGGTTTAAATATGAATAGAATTAAGATGTTAACAGGTGTGCTTCGAAAACATACCAAAACCAAAATCTTTCATGATACTTTTTTTAATATTGTAGGTGGGCTTAAAATTGACGAGTCTGAAACCTGTATTGATTTGGCCATTGTTGCCGCATTATTGAGTAGTTTGAATGAGTTCGTTATTCCTCGTACTACTTGTATTATGGGAGAGCTGAGTCTAAACGGTGATATAAGGCCAATTGACAGTGGCGTACCAAGAGTAAAAGAAGCGGCTCAACATGGATTTAAACAAATTTATGTACCGCACAGAAATTATCATAAGAGTATGCAAGGTTTAGGCGCAAATGTGACTCCAATAAAAACGATTCACGATTTGCTAGGGGCTTTGGCTTAGCCTCTTGCTTTAGCAGGGTCGTTGGTATCTATCAAATTTTTGATATATGTAACGCACTATCATTTAAATAAACAAAGTTAGTGCGTTTTTCATAATAAATTAAATACCTAGCTTATCATTTCAACGGTGATAGCAGTGGCTTCGCCGCCGCCAATGCACAATGATGCTAATCCTTTCTTTTTGCCATTGTTTTGTAAGGCATGCAGAAGTGTCACAACTATTCTCGCTCCCGATGCACCTATAGGGTGGCCCAATGCACAGGCTCCACCATTAACATTTACTTTTGCAGGATCTAAATGTAGTTTGTTAATAGCTAGCATAGTGACCATTGCGAATGCTTCATTTATTTCAAATAAGTCTACATCTTCTATTGTCCAGCCTGATTTTTTAAGTACATTTTCAATAGCACCTACTGGCGCGACAGTAAATTCTTCAGGCTTCATAGCATTAGTTGCATGAGATACGATTCTTGCTAATGGCTTGAGTCCCTGTTTTTCAGCTTCATATTCCGACATAACAACTAAGGCTGCCGCACCATCTGATATAGAGCTCGAGTTTGCAGCCGTTACGGTTCCATCTTTTTTAAAAGCGGGACGTAAGTGAGGGATTTTGTCTATTCGCGCGTTTAATGGACCTTCGTCAGTATCAAATATGATTTCGCCTTTGCGTGTTGAAACAGTAACTGGAGCAATTTCATTTTTGAAGCGATTTTCTTCTGTTGCTCTTTTAGCTCTAGATAAGGATTCAACAGCAAAATCATCCATTTCTTTACGACCAATACTTTCTGTATCTGCTGTGTCTTGTGCAAAACATCCCATGGCTTTGCCATCATAGGCATTTTCAAGACCATCTAACATCATATGATCAAGTGTTTGCCCATGACCCATTCGATATCCAGCGCGCGCTTTATTTAATAAATAGGGGGCGTTAGACATACTTTCCATACCGCCAGCAATTACTGTATTGGCAGCTTTAGCTTTAATTAAATCATGTGCGAGCATTATTGCTTTCATACCTGAACCGCACACTTTATTGATAGTTAGTGCGCCTGCAGAAAGTGGAATACCAGCATTCAGGGATGCTTGTCTAGCCGGAGCCTGACCCAATCCAGCAGGTAATACACAACCCATAATGACTTCATCAATAACATTTACATTTATAATCTCAGTCACCGCTTTTATTGCCGTTGAGCCCAAATCTGTTGCAGAAACACTTGCCAAGCCACCCATGAAGCCACCCATTGCTGTCCGTTTAGCTGCAACGATTACAACTGAGTTTGCATTATCGTTATTCATTTCTTGTCGCCTTTATTTTTTTATTGTTGTCATAGATATACACTTATGTTACTCATTAATTTAACATGATGAACAAGCAACATCTAACCTTGCCTTTTATTAAGCAATGCAATGATAAATAGTTCAATTTACTTGGGCCAATATATGTTCTCCACTTACATTGCAATAATAAATATTTGAATCTGACAATCATAGAGGAGTCCATATACAGGCTCTTCTGTATTAGTGATGATTGAGGTTGAAACTGTGAATAAATCAAACATGTATTTTTAGAAAGGTTAGCTATGAAAAATGACTTTTCGTTGTTTATTAATGGCTATTTTTTTATCGCAATTATTATGGAATGATAGGTTGATACAATGGTCGCAAATGATAGACAAAGGTATAATTCAGGCATAACCTATATTCATACTATTTACCATTTAAACTGGTGATGTTGTTGTTTTATTAGAACGCTATCAGAGCACTTGATACTGAGTCTAATAATACAAATCAATCTGATAAAATATTAGGTTCTTAACAGTCTAAATTAAGTCAGCTTATGCAGCGATTAAAATAAAAGATATACGGGGATGCTTTATGGGAACTGATGAAAACGAAGTCTTAGATTACATCGATAAATATTCAACATTATTTAACGCTATGGCACATGATATTTTGCATAGAAGCCTCTCTGATAGTGAAGAAAAGTCAGATATATCGGGTTTATTCAATCCAGGAAAGTTAACGGGTTTACTGAATGGTGATATTAAAGTTGATTCTAATAAGCTAATCCAACAACAAATGGATTACATGCAGCAGCAAACTGAATTATGGCAACAAGCAAGTAAAGCTATGATGCAAAGTGATTCAGTTGCGCCAAAAGCAACAGGAAAATCAAAAGATCGTCGTTTTTCACACAGTGAATGGTCTCAAAATCCGTTTTACACCTATATCAAAGACTCATACCTATTAAATGCAAACATGCTAAGCAATTTAGTTGATGCAATAGAGTTTAGTGACGAGAAAACTGCGCAACAAGCAAAATTTTTTACACGCCAATATATCAATTCTTTGTCTCCAACCAACTTCGTTTTAACAAACCCTGAAGTGTGCGAAGAAGTAATAAAAAGTAAAGGACAAAATTTAGTTAAAGGCATGCAAAACTTTCTAGAAGACCTGGAGGATAGTCCACTAGAAGCGTTCAAAATGCGACAAACAGATAGTTCTGCATTTACTTTAGGTGAAAACTTGGCGCAAACCCCAGGTAAAGTTGTGTATCAAAATGACTTGATTCAACTTATTCATTACACACCTACTAAAACTCAACATTATGAAGTGCCCGTTTTATTTGTACCGCCATTTATCAATAAATATTACGTGCTTGACTTAGATGAGAGAAAATCTGCGGTAAAAGGTTTATTAGACAATGGATATTCTGTATTCATGATATCTTGGGTTAATCCTACCGCCGACCTTGCTGACAACGACTTCACCGACTACATGAAAAAAGGACCAATAGCGTCTATCGAGCAAATTAAAGAGATTACAGGCCAAAAACAAGTCAACATAACCGGATTCTGTGTTGGTGGAACACTATCATCCATGACCACTGCTTATTTAAGAGCAACTGGTGATGAGTCGGTTGCATCTCTTACATTACTTACCACGTTGTTAGACTTCAGTGAACCAGGTGAAGTATCTAATTATTTTTCTGAAGACATGTTGCCATTAATTGAGAAAAACGCTGAAATAAAAGGTGTTTTTGACGGGCGAATTATTGGTATGAGCTTCAGTTTATTGAGAGAAAATAGCTTATTTTGGTCATTTTTTATTGATAATTACTTAAAAGGTAAAGACCCTGCACCATTCGATATTTTATACTGGAACAGCGACTCAACAAATATCCCGGCGTCTTGCCTCAAGCAATATTTACGGACCACATATTGGGAAAATAAACTAAAAACACCGGGTGCTGTTAATATTGATGGTGTGGATATTGACTTAGCTAATATTGATGTCCCGGTTTACTTTTTATCTACTATTGCTGACCATATTGTATTATGGCAAGGGGCGTATACTGGTACCAAACTAGTAAGCGGACCAAGTCGATTTGTGTTGGCTGGGTCAGGGCATTTAGCAGGCGTAATTAACCCAATTGAAGGTGGTAAATATCCTCATTGGTTAAATGATGAGTTACCAGAAACACCAGAAGAGTGGTTTGAAGGGGCAACCGAGAACACTGGATCATGGTGGCCAGATTGGTACAACTGGATGAAAGATACATCCGGCAAAAAGATTAAAGCATTACAACCGGGCAAAAGTAAATCGCATCCTAGTTTAATGGACGCCCCTGGTACTTATGTTTTAAAACGACTAGAGTAATTTGTCTGCGGTTTAGGATAATTACTATTCTTAAAAGCGCGATAGTTTTTTACCATCGCGCTTTTTTGTATTTAGAGAGCAAATTTATTGATATGGGTTGCTAATTATTTATTTAATTATGTGGTTGTCTATTTTTTGGTGTAACATCCACGCCATTGTTAAAGTGATGAAATATACTATAGTTATAAAAGTTTAATTAACATTACTAACAAAATATTGTTTCACGTCCATCATTAAACAACCCGTTATTCAACTCACTATTGGTTGAATGACATTCCCATTAAAGAGGTTTGAATTGATTATCATTAAGAAATATCCAAATAGACGCATGTACGACACGTCAAAAAGTAAATATGTTAATTTGGATTTTATCAAAACCTTAATAAACGATCGAAGTGACTTTCAAATAATTGATTCAAAAACTGAGGTAGATATTACTAAGTCAGTTTTGTTACAAATAATTAGTGAATCGGAAAGCAATGAGAATCAATCTTTGCTGACAGATGTATTACTTAAACAACTAATTCGCTTTTATGATAGTGATATGGAAGTTTTTGTACGTCAATACTTAGAGCAAAGTATTGTTCAATTTATTGAGCAACAAGATAAAGTGCAAGGCATGATGCAAAATATGGTAAATAATAGCCCTATGGGATTATTTTCTCAAATGATGGAAAAAAATATGTCTGCTTGGCAAGTCAATACCAAGGTTAAAAAAGATTGATAATTCAATAGTTTAGATTACCCTCCGCGCTTTATTCTTGTTCTAGATCAAAAAAATGTTGCAGTGCAACAAAATAATCCTTGATCTTATTCTAAAATCAATTATTATCTACTCATACAAAATGTTGCACTGCAACAAAGCGGTTTGAGTGGAGTTTTTTCTGCACTGCCTTATAAACTAGCTTCCATAAATTTTAAATTAACGAATGGGGAATAAATCATGTTTAGCCAATTGACAGAGCAAGTGAAAAAGTCATCACAGCCTGCAAGCGATCTGTTCGCAGCTAACGTTAAAGCATTGCAAGCTGTATCAGAGCAACAAACGTCTTTAGTTTCAGGTGTGCTTACAGATAGTGTAAAGCTACTAAAAACATTTAGTGAGCAAACTGAAGTGAAAGGTATGTTGGCAGCACAAGGCGTTTATGCTGAATCAGTACGTGAGCGTTTAACGAGTACTTCAAAAAATACATATGGCACTTTGAATATCGTTAGCCAGCAATTTGCTGACGTAATGAAAACAAGTTTTGATACAGCTAAAGAAGCGGCTGTAACTGCGGGTAAAGCGGTAGCTGAAGCGCCAACTAAACCAGCGCCAGCCAAAAAAGTGGCGGCCAAAAAAGCCCCTGCTAAAAAAGCTGCACCAGCTAAAGCTACTCCAGTAGCTGATAAAGTTGAACCGAAAGTAGAAGCGGCTGAAAAACCTGCGCCTGTTGCTAAAAAGGCAGCACCAGCTAAGAAAGCTAAGCCAGTACCAACATTAAGCGCTGATAACGTTCGTGCGTCTAAGCCTGCTGCTAAAAAAGCACCTGCAAAGAAAGCAGCACCTAAAGCAGAAGCAAAGGCATCAACGCCAGCTGCTAAAACAGACGCTAAAAAATAATTTAAATTTAATTACCTTTAAAATATCGGAGATATAACATGTTAGACAAAATGAATGAACAACTTAAAGATTCTATGAAGCCAGTAACTGAACTTGCTACTTTGAACTTAAACACTCTTCAAGAGCTTGCTGAAAAGCAAAATGCATTATTCTCAACTCTTTTAAGCGGCGGTGTTTCTTTTGCAGAAACTGCTAGCCAACAAAAAGACGTAATGAGTCTTGCTGAAGCTCAAAAAGCTTATTTAGAGTCTTTGCAAGAAACTGTTACTGCAGCTGCTAAAGAAACTTATACTTTAGTTTCTGGCGCTCAAGCTAAAGCTGGTGAAATGATCAAAGCTTCTAGCGAAGAACTTTCTGCAAAAATGACTGCTGCTGCAAAATAATTGCAGTATCAGACTAAAGGCTCTTGTGCTTAGAATTAGCTTGTAGCAAACTACAGCACAGTTTAGAGCCTGTTGTAATCTGTAAAAAAAGCTTCAATCGGTTAGGACGTATGTTTTCTAAAATGATTGAAGCTTTTTTATTCTCGTAGATGTCAACACGAGCTCCCTAAATCACCTTGCATTATAGGAGTGATGATGAATTATCAAGCATATGACTATCTAGCTAGAAGTGGACAAATAATGAGCGAAGGATTTCGCTTAGTAAACGACGTTATAACTCACCCAACTAATCCTTTTTCTTATACTTTGGGCGGCAAAATTGCCAGTGCGACGCTTGAGACAGCGCTAAGAGTCACGCAAAGATATGATAAACTAGGTTTCAATATTGATACTGTTGAAGTAGATGGCGAAACACTTGCCGTAAATGACGAAATAGTATTGCGTAAACCATTCTGTAATCTTATTCATTTTAATCGTAATGGACACACGGCTAAAGATAAAGTGTTGCTGGTAGCACCATTATCAGGGCATCATGCAACTCTATTGAAAGGAACCGTTGAGGCGCTCTTACCTAATCATGAGGTCTATATTACTGATTGGTTAGATGCACGTGAAGTGCCATTAGAAGCAGGCCCATTTTCTTTTGATTGCTATGTAGGATATTTGATCGACTTTTTAAATCATTTAGGTAAAGATTCGCACATGGTTGCGATATGTCAGCCTACAGTACAAGCATTAATAGCAACTGCAGTGATGGCCGATGAAAAAAATCCTAATATTCCAAAGTCTTTGACTTTAATGGCTGGCCCATTGGATACAACTAAGAATCCGACAAGGGTAAATGAGTTCTCACATACTAGACCAATGAGTTGGTTTAGAAATGTTGCGATAATGAAAGTGCCTTTTGGTTATCCGGGGCAAGGGCGTGAAGTCTATCCAGGGTTTATGCAATTGGGCGGCTTTATTTCTATGAATAAAGATACGCACTTGAAAAAGCATCAGAAATATTTTCAAAATTTATTATTTGGCGAACAAGAAGACGCTGATCGCTTCAGAGCGTTCTATGATGAATATATGGCAGTATTAGACATGCCTGCTGAATTTTACTTAGAAACCATTGAACGTGTATTTAAGAATAATGAATTAGCAAATGGGACAATTACATATCAAGGCAAACCTGTTAATTTTAGTGCAATAACTGAGACAGCATTATTAACGGTTGAAGGCGCAGATGATGATATATGCGGTATAGGGCAAACTCAAGCAGCTCAAACAATTTGTAAAGAAATTCCAAAAGATATGCGCAAGCATCATATTCAAACAGGTGCTGGTCATTATGGTATTTTTAGTGGTTCAATGTACCGTAAGAATATACGCCCATTAGTAACAGAATTTATCGATTCTTACTCATAAGCATTATTTGATGTTCGATTTAATAAAAAAGAGCCGAAGGCTCTTTTTTTTTGGAATGAAATATAAATTCTAACGATTGACAAATTGCTCTGTTATTTAATCTTTGGACCAAAATCACTCAATAAAGATAAACAGGAGCTAGTTACGTAAGTTTTTTATTAAAAAAATACCCTTGCATTCACATGCAAGAGTATCTTAGGTATCAAAATTATAAGCGGTATTATAACCGCTTATAATAAGTTAATACATGTGTTGGCCACCATTAATAGATAATGTAGAGCCAGTAATGAAACCAGACTCGTCATCTACTAAGAATGCAACACTATTTGCGATATCTTCAGGTCTACCTAAGCGGCCTACTGGAATCGTTTTGATGATTTTAGCTAACACATCTTCTGGTACAGCTCTAACCATGTCTGTATCAACATAACCAGGTGCAATTGCATTTACTGTAATACCTTTACCAGCGCCTTCTAAAGCTAACGCTTTAGTAAAACCATGTATACCAGATTTAGCTGCTGCATAGTTCACTTGGCCATACTGACCCGCTTGCCCATTTACAGAACCCACGTTGATAATTCTTCCGAATCCGCGAGCACGCATTCCGTCAATGACTGCACGGCAAGTATTGAAACAAGAAGCTAAGTTGGTTTGAATAACAGCATCCCATTGCTCAAAAGACATTCTATGCATTGTGCCGTCACGAGTAATACCTGCATTATTAACTAATACATCAACTGATCCATAATCGGCTTCAATTTTAGCGATTGCTTCAGCTGTTTTATCAAAATCTGATACGTCAAATTTAACTGTCGCTATACCTGTGCGCTCAGTAAATTCAGCCGCTTTTTGATCATTACCACCATAATTAGCTATTACTGTATAGCCTTTGTTTTTTAAGGTAGTACTTATTGCTTCACCAATGCCTCTAGTTCCGCCTGTCACTATTGCTACTCTAGCCATTATTTGTTCCTATTTTATATTTAGATCTAAGTGAGTTGATTTTCTGAATATTTGGTATGACCAATTTAACTTTCAGAAAAATTTCGAATATTTCGTGTATGTGAACTTTATACTTGATATCTGATCTCAAAATAATTCTACTTTAGTCGATTTGAAAATAATTCTTTGTAAAATCAATCTTTAATATAATCTAGATCAAGTTTTATGTTTTATTAATTAAATGTTTCAAACCAATATTAATTTTTACTAATATTGTGGGCTCTAATAATCTTTGCTAAAAAATCTCATGTTGTTACTAAAAGGTGTTCTGGATGGGCACGCCCTTTATTTTCGGATGTAAATTCAAACAGCTTTGAGGGAGTTTCCGGACGGACTTTCACCTCTAAACTTGAAACACCTTACGTCATTCCTGCGAAAGCAGGAACCGCCCAAACAGCATAGTAAGCAAGAAAAAACAGGAACCCCCCAAACAGCATAGTAAGCAAGAAAAAACAGGAACCCCCCAAACAGCATGGTAAGCAAGAAAAAACAGAAACCCTCTAAATAGCATAATAA
>DDIL01000050.1:60120-63366 GCA_002338515.1 Glaciecola sp. UBA1851
AGCATAATAAACAAGAGAAAAGCTCATTATTTTCAATAACGTCAACACTATTGTTGTTTAAACACTTCTTGTGTTGTTGGAGGTTCCCACTTTTGTGGGAATGACCTAGGGTGTTTAAACACTTCTTGTATTGTTGGAGGTTCCCACTTTTGTGGGAATGACCTAGGGTGTTTTTAAATTCTATTAAAAGGTATACGGTTATTCTTTATCAACTTAATTATCTAGCTGTCCAACCTCCATCTAAAATAATATTTTGAGCGGTCATATTCCTGGCAGCTTTCGTCATTAAAAATTCAGCACAACCAGCTAGCTCTTCAATATCGATAAAAGATTTTTTGGGCATAGGCTCTAGCATTATTTTTTCAACAACTTCTGTTTCCGTCATATTGTTTTCTTTTGCTTGTGCACTAATTTGAGCTTCAACAAGCGGTGTTTTTACATAGGCTGGACATAAATTATTGATAGTAACATCACAATCACCCGTTTCTAAAGCAACTGTTTTGGTAAAACCAACTAAACCATGTTTAGCTGCAACATAGGCCGACTTAAACGGCGAAGCAATTACCGAATGTATCGAGCCTACATTAATTATTCGACCATAATTTTGTGCTCTCATTTGTGGCAGTAATGCTTGTGTCAACATCGCTGGGCCAACTAACATAACATTCACCAGTAACTGCCATTTTTCAGGTGGAAAATCTTCCAACCTACTCACATGTTGAATACCCGCATTATTAACCAATACGTCAATAGTGGTGTCTCCCAAAGTCTTTGTAAGATTAGCAATAGCAATATTGTCTGTTACATCAAGTGCTAACGCTTGGCTTTTTACACCAAGCTCAGCAATCTCTTTACTTGCCTTTTCAGCTGCATCAATGTTCATATCTGCAACAATAATATTGTTTCCTTTGCTTGCTAGATACTTACCAATACCCAATCCAATCCCACTAGCTGCGCCGGTTATTAAAATATTTTTGGGTTGAGAGTACATATAGAGTGTTCCTTTTTAAAATTGGTTATTTAGGTTGATTTAAAAAATTGGATAAATTATCAATCATTTGTTTAATTGCTTTTATTTGTTTACCATTTTTGTTGGCGTAATTTTCGTCTGTGTAACCCCACCAATCCCAGCATGACTGAGGGTTCATTGGAAAAACAGAAGAGCCTTTAATTTGCGGATATAGCACAACCATATTATTCGTTGCTGCCCATCTATTGATGCCGTTATGTTTCGCATAAGTATCGTCTACATTATCTATAGCTTGGTTGCAGCCATGGAAGCTAATATGTAATTTACACTTAACACCTTCAGTGCAAGAATTTGGGACATATAAAAAACCATTATTATGCAAACTAGTTGAATCAATGTCAGCTAAATCAGATTGTTCAATCTTCATTAGCTTGCCTTTTTTCAAACTATTTTCTGTGTTGACTCTGTCGTTGAGTTTACCAAGTATATGAAATAACAATTCACCTGCTGCATCAAAATCACAATTACCGATAAAAGGTGAGTTAGATGCTTCGCAAGTTTCTCCAAATGCATCAGTGGGGAATACATGTGCATATTTTTTGTCTGTTACGTACGCAAGGTTAGATGAATCTAATGTCTCGGAGTATTGAGCGAATAATCCGTCACTCACACCGCGAACTATCCTCGTATCAAGCTCACCATGAAGAAGCCATACCTTATCATTTTGAAGCGCGCTTGCTGGCGCGATTAATTGTGGTTCATCTAAATATGGATTGATGATATTTGCTGCAAAATTTTCGGGTGCTTGTGCTATACATTGAGCAAATGCGGTTTGCAGGCTACCTTGCGCACAATTATATGGGCCTGCGGCAATAATACCAACACCAGAAATTATTTCAGCATGCGCATAATGAAATTGTGCAGCCATATAGCCGCCAGATGACAAACCAGAAATAGTGACATTTTGGGTGTCTAAATCAATGACGGCATTGGCTTGGCTTATTCCTATTAAGCAACACCCTATTAAAGTAAGCTTGGCTATTCTGTTTACTATTTTGTTTTGCATCTTTTTCTCTTTTATTTTCAGTAGTACGCAAACATTTTTTAACTAAATAATACTGCTGGACAACATACATTGCCTAATTATTCAGAAATGCTTTGATAGCGTCAGCATGTTTAACAATACCCGCTAAACCTTCTAGGTGACCTAAACTACCATTTAAGTATATTAATTCACTATCTTGTTTGTTGTCTTGCATAATCGAATGGATTTTTTCAGCATGGTATGGCATCAATAGTAAGTCTGTTGTTGCAGGAATAAGTAATACCTTTGCTGTTATGTTAGACAAGCCTTCTTCTAAAGAGCCTTGCATACCTGTTACAAATAATTGATTAGCTCTAACTAAATACAATAAATGGTTTGCATCCATCGAGCTTGCTCTGTCTGCCGCTCGTTCCATTAACCAGTTAACCATGCTTGGTTTATTTTTAATATTTGCTAACACGTCATCTTCAATTGGCCGATAACCTAATTGCTCGCCCGTTTGAATAAAAAATTCTGGATGGAGGGCTGATTGCGTTATAAAGGCCAGGGAGTGAGTTAACCCTTTTTTAGGCCACTCATTTTTAGGTTTATTGTAATAGTTCCCATTATCAAAATTAGGATCAAGTGTTATCGGTACAGTCAATTGTTCCAGTGCCGTTGTTGTCCAAGCGTCTATACTACCTGTTCCAATAACCGAAATTAATCGTTCAACCCATTCAGGATAAGTACTAGCCCATTCGATTGCCTGCATCGATCCCATTGACGGGCCAGCTACAGCATGCAACTTATTTATACCTAAACTTTCTAATACACTCTTTTGAACGTTGACAAAATCGCGCATGGTAACAACAGGGAAGTCTAGACCATAAGGTTTACCCGTGTCTGGATTTACACTAGAAGGACCGGTGGTAATCGTTGTGCCATCAAAAGCATTGATATTGACTAATGAATCAACACTTATAACAAAGAATTTGTTTGTGTCTATCGCTTTATTAGGGCCTATTATTGCATCCCAATATCCCGGTTCTGCGTCGTCTTCATGGTACTTACCTGCTGCATGGCTATTACCCGTAAAATAGTGTGTAATTAGGATTACATTAGATTTTTCTTGGTTCAATTTTCCATAGCTTTCCCATCCAACTTGCACATTTTTAATTAGGCTTCCATTGAATGTTGTGAAGCGCTCAATAACATGACGTTGCTTGGTCACTAATAAATTCATATTTTCTCC
>DDIL01000150.1 GCA_002338515.1 Glaciecola sp. UBA1851
AATACGTTTATATCGCTGATTTCATAAAGTGAAGGCGCAAAGAATGTTCCATTTAAACCTTCAGGGACCTGACATTTATAAAGCAATGACCCTGCTTCTCGCATATATTTATCGTGGTCTTGTAACGTTTTTAGTGCTTTTTCATCTATGACTGGCCCCAAATCAGTAGATAACCATTGAGGATCACCAATTTCTAGTTGTTGCATCGCTCCAGATATCATTTCAATGGTCTGGTCTGCTACGTCTTCTTGTATATATAAAACTCGCAAAGCCGAACAACGCTGCCCTGCACTTCTGAAGCCAGACATAATCACATCATCGACAACTTGTTCTGGTAACGCAGTGGAGTCAACAATCATGCAATTTTGACCGCCAGTTTCTGCAATTAAGGGAACTTGCATACCAGAGCGCTCGGCTAATGCTCTAGAAATTAAAGTGCCAGTTTGTGTAGAGCCAGTAAACATTACTCCTTGAATACGTTCATCTGGTAGCAACGTTTTTCCTACTTCTGCGCCGGGCGAAATAATAAGTTTCAACACATCTTTAGGTAAACCTACCGCTTGCATTAACTCCACTGCCCGAATGGCAATCAGGCTAGTTTGTTCAGCAGGCTTCGCAACAACCGTGTTACCCGTAGCAAGGGCAGCCACCACTTGGCCAAGAAAGATAGCTAACGGGAAATTCCATGGGCTGATACAGAGAATTACTCCCCTTGAACTCAAGCGTTTATCTGGATCTATTTTTTGCGCTTCAACCGCATAGTACCTAGCAAAATCTACCGCCTCGCGAACTTCATCTATGCTATCTTGGGTAATTTTACCGGCTTCCTTTATGCATAAGCCAATTAGCTCGTCGATATGACGCTCTAAAATATCCGCAATGGACATTAAAATTGCAGCTCTCTCTTCTACCGGCGTTGAAGACCACTTTTCAAAGGCGTGATGAACGTCATCAAGCTTGCTTAGCATTTGCTCAGGCGAATCAAATCGATGCGCCCCTACAATTTCATCTAAGTTCGCTGGGTTTCTAACAATATGTAGACTATCCGCCTCACTCTCATTCAATAAAGCTTGCACTTTATTGCTGTGCATTGTGAACCATCTATCAAGATTTCCTGATAAATCGTTTAATCGATTGATGTCATATACATCTAAGCCTTGAGAGTTACTTCTGCTTTCACCATATAAATTAAGTGGTTTAACAATTTGCGTATTGGCATGCTTAGCTAATCGCTGAGTATGCTCAACTGGATCGGCTAGCAATTCTTCCACTTCCTTGTCATCGTCAACTATCGCATTGACAAATGAAGAGTTTGCGCCATTCTCTAACAAGCGTCTTACCAAATAAGCAAGTAAATCTTCATGCTGTCCAACAGGCGCGTACACTCGGCATTGAATTCCTTCTTCTTTTACAATTTGATCGTACAGGGTGTCACCCATTCCATGCAAACATTGGAATTCAAACCCTTCTTTATCATCTGCAGCCAGTTCTAAAATAACAGAAGCTGTATATGCGTTATGAGTGGCAAATTGAGGGTAGATACTATCTCGGTATGCCAATAGACGATTAGCGCAGGCATGATATGACACATCTGTTGACGCTTTTCTTGTAAATACGGGGAAATCTTCAAAACCTCCCTGTTGTGTGTGTTTAATTTCGGTATCCCAATAGGCGCCTTTAACCAAGCGAACCATCATTTTCTTATTATATTTAAGCGTAATGTCGCGTATCCATTCAATGACGAAGATTGCGCGTTTTTGATAAGCTTGAACAGCGACACCAAACCCATTCCAATCAGTTAAATCTGTGTCCGAAAACACCGTTTCAATAATATCTAAAGATATATCTAAACGCTCAGACTCTTCTGCATCAACTGTCAGACCAATATCATATTTTTTAGCTTGCAAACATAAAGACTTTAAACGCTCTGCAATTGCAGGAACGGCTTTTTCATAATTAAGTGCATCATACTTAGCGTGAATAGCAGAGAGCTTGACCGAAATACCGGGGCTTTTTCGAGGGCCCTTTCCATTTGCGGCTTGTCCAATAACATCTATAGCTTGTTCATAAGAGCGATAATATCGTTTAGCATCTTTTTCTGTTCTAGCCCCTTCGCCTAACATATCGTAAGAGTAAACATAACCTATCTTTTCTTTTTCTTGCGCTCGTTCAACCGCATCTTCTATGCTTTCACCCATAACGAATTGCTTGCCCATCACCTTCATCGCAATATTCATAGCTTTTCGTATAACAGGCTCACCCATTCGCCCCATGGTTTTTTTCAACAATCCAAATTGCGCTTTTTTTCGCTCATTGGCATAGTTCACCATATTGCCAGTGAACATTAGGCCCCAAGCGGATGCATTAACAAACAATGAGTCACTATTGCCTAAATGGCTTGACCATTGGCCTTTGGCAAGTTTATCTCGAATCAATTCATCTTGAGTTGATTTGTCGGGTACGCGCAATAATGCTTCAGCTAAGCACATTAAAACCACTCCCTCTTCAGACGACAACGAATACTCATTTAATAACGCATCCACACCGCCGTGCCCTTCTTGCTCCTTACGAATGCGCAAAACTAATGTTCTAGCTCTTTCCCATGCTCTGCTTCTAGCTCGCATACTCACCTCTGCCTCTGGTAATATATGCGCTACCGATTGCGCTTCATCAATATGATAGAAATCTCGGATTTTCTGTCTAATTGGGCTGTTAGCGTTAAGAGGTGTTTGGGTTAGCACTAAAAAACTCCTTAGTTTTCTGCTGTTTTGTTTATGTATTTCAGCATTCACTTTTAATGATTAAGATCACTTTTTAGCAACCCTAGATTCTCGCGCCACATTAATAAAAAATACGCAAATAAGCTAGGAAAGTCGCAATATTTTTAACTTATATGTTACCTAGACTTTACTATTCCGGTTTACATAAATTTTAAAGTTAAAATCATCCTATCTTCATTAAAAAATGTAAATTGAGCACGAACAATAAATATCGACATTTTTGATACTGTACTGTGATACGCATACGAACTCTTTGCAGGAAACGTGCAAATTTGTGCATACTGAGTATTATTGTAGTGTCAACAAACTATAAAAATGTTGACAGTTTAGGTAGAGTTTTAACGCAAACGCGATATTATGGTGTTGCAAACAAACGATTATCTCGAAATTAAATAAATTAGAGTGTCAATTAGAGGCAAATATTACATATGAAAAGTAAGTGGATACTACTAATTTTAGTAATACTTCTAGCTTCATTGCAGTATCGCCTGTGGTTTGGCAAAAATAGTGTGTCAGATTACGATAGTAAAAAACTTCAAATCGCTGAATTAGAAAAACAAAATGCCAGCCTTCGTCAACGAAATCAGCTAATTCGTGCAGATATTGACGACCTTCAATTAGGCATAGAATCAATGGAAGAGCGAGCTAGGAATGAACTTGGTTTGATTAAAGAAGGTGAAGTGTTTTACCGAATACTGCCTAGCGAGCAATAATGCTAGAAGTCGTTCAAACCTATCCTGTTGTTATTCCTGCGGCTGGTATTGGAAGCAGAATGCAAGCAAAAATAGCCAAACAATATCTTAAAATTGGCGAACATGCAGTTCTAGAGCATACGCTCAATAGCTTTATTGAACACCCTAAAATTTCAGATATCATTATTGCTTTGCACCCAGACGATAATATTTTCGATACCTTAAGTGTATCTAAGCATCCAAAAATAACGGTCGTACTTGGTGGTAATGAAAGAGTAGATTCAGTTAAAAACGCATTAGGCTTGTTAAATAAGCAATTAAAATACAATGAAAGCTTTGTGTTAGTGCATGATGCAGCAAGGCCGTGCTTAACTCGGTTAGAACTAGATACGCTTATTTTGGAATGTGAGCTTGCTTATAAACAAAAACATATCATGGGTGGAATTCTAGCCAACCCGGTAACAGATACAATAAAAAAAGGCTGCACTATTGTCTCAACATCTGCCCAAAAAAAGTCTTTCAATACCATTACTCACACGGTTGATAGGCGTGATCTGTGGCAAGCGCAAACGCCGCAAATGTTTAAACTGATCCCCTTAATTGAAGCAATTGATTCAGGTTTAAAAAAAGGGGTAATCATGACGGATGAGGCAAGTGCCATGGAGGCCGCTAATCACCAAGTTATTATGGTTGAAGGCCAAAGCAGCAATATTAAAGTTACTAGGCCTAATGATTTGAAGTTGGCATCATTTTATCTTGATTAAACAATTTCAGCTTTTAAATACTTCATTTAAGCTTTCAGAAACGTACCATGAAATCCCAAAGGTATGGTTCGCTTCATAGTAGCTTGAGCAATTGGACCTTGTTTCAAATTGTTGGCTTTAAATATGTTGATACCTGATTGTCCATTTTTCACATCAAGAAAGGTTTGGAAAATATGTGCTTCTTTTTGAATATTTGACTCAACTAAATAAGGCTCCTCTATTAGTATTCCATCATTGTAATCAAAATAATCTTGTACGCCATCATAAGGATTGAAGGCAGTTAACCGATTATCTCGGCTGCGTGTGTTATCACTTTTACTTACACCAAAAATAATATCATTCGCTCGATTCAAACCAGAAGCAAACATTGGGAACTCAAGCGCAACATTGCTCTTAACTAAATTACTTTTACCGGTTTTCAAATTCGCTATAAACGTGGTTGCTAAAGCATGGCTACTCTCATTTTGGTTTCCGTTTATCATTAAATCTTTCATACCTTGTTGCATTAAACTAGGTGAATCGTACCAACACATATTTACCTGTAATAAACCGCGCTCTTCACTAGCATGTCCAAAATGAAAAACAAAGCCTGCAGGTAAGTCAAACCATTTATGTTGAGATAAATCATTTTTATCTACCACTAATATTTTACTACCAGCATCGGGTTTCCATTCAAAACTATCGACAAAAGTTTTGGCTCCATGTTTTGTATGAGTATATGGAGGAATGAAAAACACTAACGATTGCTCTGTTTGAGCAAAGTCATGCATATAACCTTTAAAAGGCATGTCTATCATTTTTACCGTTTTCAAGCCTGTTTTCGGTGCAATTTTATAAATAAATATTTTGCCGTTTTTCCCAGCGTATGGCGCCGCACCAAAATTCCACATAAAACCTTTATGATCAATCACGGGATGGGCAGAAAAAGGCATACCTACTAAGTCTTCGTGCCATGTTTTAATTCCATTCGTTGCTAATGTTTCTGGATTTAAGCTATAGGCCGAACCGCCTTCCCA
>DDIL01000097.1:0-706 GCA_002338515.1 Glaciecola sp. UBA1851
TAGGTACATTTGGAATTAAAAAGTCAACTGCTCCAGCATCTGAAAGGTTATTGATGCTAGCAATAATATTGTCTACGGCATTAAAAGGAGTGAAAGTACCTTCGGGCATATTTTGGAAGTTATCATTTGCGCCAGCCCAAATAACATAAAGTGCACTTGAATCAACCATACCGCCATTTAAAGCTAAAAAAGTAGCAACTTGCCCATCTTTTACTTGATCAGTACGTTGCCCACCAATTGCCCAGTTGGTTCCACCATTGTATGCCGTGCTTGCTGATACACCTAGTTCATCTGCTACTAATTCTGCCCAAACCGGTCCGTTTGAGAAACGGCAGTCAAAATAAGGGGCTGGTGGACAGTTCTCAGGTGATAAAAAAGTTAATGCGCCAGTGTCTGATAGCGAGTCTCCGAATATATACATATTTGAGATAACACCCGCAGACGCGAAAGAGCTTACTAATGTTAAAGATAATGCGACTAACGTTACCTGTATTTGTTTAAGTTTTTTATTAAGGAAATTGGTAATACCAATTTTCATGGGATCGTTTTGATTTAACATGGTTACACCTATTGTAATTATTTTGTTATTAGGATGTTAAGTTTATAACATACCGCTATAGATAATACTAAGAAATAAAAGTAATAGGTCATTTTTCATATTAGTTAACATGTTTTATAGATGAGAAATGATTTAAGAATAAGAATA
>DDIL01000097.1:931-2177 GCA_002338515.1 Glaciecola sp. UBA1851
TAAGAATAAGAATATGGTTAACCTAGGTTGTAATTAGAAAGTCATGCCTTGGTGGTAAAACGTTTAAAATTAACGCATGATAATGTATAGGAACTTTATTTAAGCTAACAAATAAACAGACAGTCGTAGTATTAGTCTGCTTAACTTTGATTCTCGAATTAAGATACTAGTTCAATATTTGCCAAAGTGAAAAATTCAATCTTCATGATAAGGATGTAAGCAATATGCTGTTAGAACGTGACCATATTATTACTGCATTTAACGAAGCAACCCAAACACTTAATCAAATTGGTAAAATTGTACTAGTAAGTGGTGAAGCAGGAATAGGCAAAACAACACTAATTGAACATGTTTACTCTACAATTGAATTAAACAATAAAGTGTTTTGGAGCGGCTGTGATCCGTTAACGACTCCCCAACCATTTGCGCCGATATATGATATTGCGCCTCATTTGGATATGAAATTGTTTGATTTGCTTGAATCAGGCGCAATACAAACTAAAGTATTTAGCGCTTTTTTTCATGCTATTGAATCCTTTGATGAGCCGGTAGTTTTAATAATTGAAGATCTACACTGGGCTGATAACGCAACGCTCGATTTATTGAAGTATTTTGTCAGGCGTATTTCACTTGTTCCATGTTTATTGTGTTTAACGTATCGAGATGATGAAGTCGATACTGTTCATCCTTTATCAACACTTTTACAGCTTATTCCTTCAGCTCATGCTAAAAGAATTGAGTTAACTCCTCTTTCGATAAATGCAATTAGCGAATTAGCTGAAGGCAGTAATCATGACCCGCAACATCTACTTGAAATCACTTCAGGTAATCCGTTTTTTATTACTGAGTTATTGGCGACCCAAAATACTACCGAAGACAAAGTGCCTGATTCTATTTTGGAGGCCATAGGCATTCGCTTGGCCATACTAGCTGAGTCCGAAAGGTTCTTTTTGCAAACAATTAGTTTAATTCCATTCAGTGTACCAGTAGAGCTAATTCAGTATCTTTTTCCTGAAAATGGCGAAACTTATGCACTTGATTGCGTCAAAAGAAAATTGCTGATGTGTGATAGTAAAGGGAATTTCCGTTTTAGGCATGAACTTGCCAGACTAGCTACACAAACAAGTCTACCGATATATCAACAGAAAAAAGCGCACAAGAAAATTTTAGAGTCTTTGGAACATCTGGCACTCATAAGTGATTTAGCATGGTTGGTTCATCATGCAGAAGGCGCATTTGATGCTAA
>DDIL01000097.1:2446-19513 GCA_002338515.1 Glaciecola sp. UBA1851
GCACATAAAGAAGCCGCTTCTTTTTATGAAAAGGCACTGAATTATGCGGCAGAAGCTGATAGTGAATTGGCTGCTAGTTTATATGAAAATTGGGCCTATGAAGTAGGTTTAACTACACATATGAAACAATCGGTCATTGACGCAAGAAAGCATGCTATTACTCTTTATAAGGCGTTAGGAAGGCAAGAAAAAGTAGGTGAAAATCTGCGATGGTTATCTCGACTTTATTGGTATCAAGGCGATGCTGAACGTGCAGAATATTATGTAAATGAGGCGATCAGTCTTTTTGAATCATTACCTTCTTCAAGTGAATTAGCCATGGCGTATTCACTTCGGTCACAACTGGAAATGCTTAATGATAAAACAGAAAGCGCAGTGATGTGGGGCAACAAAGCTCTTGAAGTTGAAAAGTCTAATCCTAATACCGCGGTAAAAGTGCATGCTTTAAATAATATCGGTACTGCTTTAGTCATGAACGGCCAGTCTGATGGCGAAGTGTTACTAGAGGAAAGCATGCAACTAGCTCAGAAGCTTGGCTTGCACGAGGATGTTGCAAGAGTCTATACCAATTACAGTGATTATTGTGTTCGATATAAAAAGCTTGATAAAGCAGAAGCTTTAATTAGTGCTGGTATACAGTTTGATGTATCTCATGATTTGGATTCGTGGACTTATTATTTAGTTGGTATTCAATCTCAGCTACGGTTAGAGCAGGGACGTTTTACAGATGCAGAGTCTATTGCTAGTGGTGTGCAGGAATTAGAAAACCAGACGTTATTAATGAAATTACCGGCTTTGTCTGTTTTAGCTCGCGTACACAGTCGAATGGGGTATAAGGACGCTAGCAATTTACTTGAACAAGCATTACAAAATGCCATTTCAACTAATGAAAACCAATATATTGTGCCAGTTAAGCTGAGTTTAATTGAATATGCATGGTTGAATAAAAAATTGCATTTGGCCTTACATAATATTGAATGGCTATCTTCGTTATCTGAGAATGTATTAAATATATGGCAAAAAGGTGAGTTACTAATTTGGCAGAAGAGGTTTGACTGCTTCAACTCACATGAAACATCGACCACTATTGCAAAGCCCTATCAATTAGAGCTTGATGGAAATTATATAGAGGCCTATGAAAGCTGGCTATCACTTGGTATTCCTTTTAATGCCGCTTTGGCTTTAATGCATTCACCGTTAGACATTACAGACTCTCTTTTTACTGAAATATTTAATTCGCTTGAAAATATGCAAGCTAATGCTTTGGTGACATGGATAAGAGATGATGCTAAACAAAAACACTACTTAGAGCGATTGCCCAAGCAATCTCGAGGACCCTATAGTAAAGCGCGTAAACACCCTGCAGGGTTAACATCAAAAGAACAACATGTATTGAATTTTATGTTAAATGGGGCCAGTAATTTGCAAATTGCTACAAGTTTATCTCGATCTCAAAGAACGATTGAAAATCATGTATCTTCCATTTTAAATAAACTAGAAGTGGATAATAGAATTGAAGCTATGCTAAGAGTGCAAAACGAACCTTGGCTGGCAGGAAAGCCTAAACTCTGATTAACTGCGAAAAATGAGTACTGCTTAAACGAAAAATGAGTATGTTCCACCATTAAGATATACCCCTCTTCTTTTATGCTTATTGTAATTAAAAGCAAAGACTGCCCTCTGAAAATGAATGAGTTGATTAAATTAGTCTAGTCACTCATTTGTGCTTGGAAGTCATAAATTAAGGTCAAAAGGAGAATTGAGTTTGTTTATACAAAATAAGAAGTGCAATAGACTATATTTGCGACATGTTGGTTATTGGGGGGTTATTTTCTTTGGATTGTTATATTCCTTTGCATTTGCGAACACAAGCACCGTAGTAGTAGAAACGTTAAGTCAAATACCAGACCAAAATGGTCAATTTATGACTGTAGGATCTGGCGCCATAAATATAACAGGTACTATCATCTTTTCATCTCGTTTAACTGACACACCAGGTGGTGAAGATGATAACAGTGGTATTTTTAAAATATCCACTAGCTCTGTTGATCCGTCGGTTACTAGTATTAAGCAAGTGGTAAGAGAGGGTTCAGATTTACTCATAGGCAATGAGTCTTTTACTATTGGCGACCTTTATCCGTTCACTACCTTTTATTTAAATGATGCACCTTTGGGAGGTGTGCCGGTAGTTGGCGACTTAGATAATATTGTTATTGAGTTACCCTTAGTTCCTGGGTCTGGACAATTTGGCGATAGTATTATTGCAGTTGAAACAGAACAAGGTTTTGAACTAGTGGCTCAGGAAGGAGATATTGTTGACGGGTTAGATGGACGATATAAGTCACACTCGCCAATAGGACTAAGTGGTAACAATGACGTCACCTTTTTTTCATCTCTAGATGAAACAGATAACAGTCCGCTAGATAACACCGCTTTATTTAATCGATATAATAATGGGGATATTGTCAAACTTGTGCGTAAAGGGGAGTCGGCTAATGTGGGTATGCTGACACAGTTTGGTGGCATATTTACAAACAATTTTGGTTCCAGTGTTTTTAATGGCGTTAACGAAAATGAAAACGATAGGGCAAATTCGGGTATTTACCAAACCACTACAAACAGCTATTTCCTTATTGTTCATGAAGGGGACCAAGCACCAATCGATAGCGAACAAACGCACTATTTTACTCAATTTCAACACTACAAAATTAATAATGAAAATGAAATTGGCTTTATTGCTGAAATGAGAGATGAAAATGGGTTTTCTGTCCCATACAGTTCGGGACTGTTTACTAAAGACGAGTTTGGCATTACGCCCATTTTGCTTGAAGGACAATCAACACCAGATTCAACCGCTACTTTTCGAGATTTTTTGGGAGGTTTTGCCCAGATTCGGCCACGACCTACTTTTAATGATAACGCCACTTTCGCTTTTAGAATTCCACTTTTAACACCAACATCACAAACAGTTGGTGTATTTAAGGCGTCTGCAGATGAGGTGTTTGAAATTGCGCGAAAAGGAGAAACATATGAAGGCTCTACCTTTAATAATTTCGAGGATCCAGTGATTAACAATAATGATTTGGTAGTTTTTAAAGCAGATTTAATTACAGCTATTGATAGTTCTGAACAAAGTGAAGGTGGTGTGATAATAGAAAATGTACTGATTATGAGTGATGGTATACATTTAGAAACCATTGCGAAAGCTGGTGATATATATGGTACTAAACAAATTACAAACATAACGTTTAATAATAGCAATCAGAGTACTGCAAATGGCTTAAACGATAATGGACAGGTAGTGTATGGGGTACGTTATGATGATGGAAGCAGGGCAATTCATCTTTTCACTCCATCATTTGGTTGGAGAGACGACGTTGACGATGGAAGCTGGGATGATGTCGATAATTGGAAATTTGCCGGTGTACCAGATGAGTCTAGTGATATTGAATTCAATTTTGATTCAAATCTATCTATACAGGGTCCTCAACAACCTACTACAGTAAATTCTCTTAGTATAGGAAAAGGAAACGGTAACATATCTCTTAATTTACAAGATACGAGTTTTACTGTGACTGAATCTTTAGATGTTGATACAAACGGTAATTTGTTTGTTCAAGGTCAATTGATTTCTGATATCAATATTGATGGTAAGCTTTACGTTTCTGATGGCAACCAAACAACGATTACTGGCAATATTGTCAATAACGGAATGATAGATATATCTGAAAATGCTGAAATCCAATTAACAGGGGATTATTCTGGTAAAGGCAGCATTCAAGGTTCTGGCACTATTACTATTGGCGGCAATCTGTTATTAGGTAACATTATTGAAGAAAAGAAAATAGAGAGTAGTGTGAATTTTTCTACGACTAGCCGTACTATTCTTAAAATAGATGGTGTTGAAAGGGGAGCTACTTATGATGCAATATCAATTGACTTAAATGCCAATTTAGGTGGTACGCTTGAACTTGTGTTTGCAGAGAATTTTAATGTGTCTAGCGGGATTATTTTCGAGTTAATTCGTGCCACTCAAATAACAGGAAGCTTTGATAATGTCATACTTCCTACATTAACCGATACTAGTTTACAACTGTCAGTTGAGCAAACTGATACATCTATTCAACTAGTAGTGAGTGATATGGTGGCTAATCCCCCAGCACCCACTCCTTCACCTGAGCAACCGCCTGAAATCATTGAAAGCGTCTCTGCTGGTGCACTTAGTTTGTATTGGGTTCTATTATTAATATCATTAATTATATTTAGAAAAGCCGAGCTAAAAAATGTTTTGGCTCGGCTTTTTTAGAGGCTTAGTCTGCTTTTACTACTTTCTGGGCAATCTTACCAAATATAGATTGTCCATCATTATCAAACATCTCAATACTTACGCTATCATCAAATTTCATGAAATTAGTAGTTGGTTTGCCGGTTTGAATAGTTTCAATCATTCGTACTTCGGCTATACAGCTATAACCCGCTCCACCCTCATTAATTGGTTTACCAGGGCCATCATCAAGCTTGTTGGAAACGGTTCCTGAACCAATAATAGTGCCAGCACATAATGGGCGAGTTTTTGCTGCGTGGGCAATCAACTCTCCAAAATGGAAAGTCATATCTACGCCTGCATCTGGTTCACCAAATTTATTGCCGTTGTAATGCGATACTAAAGGCAAATGCAATTTACCATCTTTAAACGCATCACCAAGCATATTAGGCGTCACGCAAACAGGACTGAACGCACTAGATGGTTTTGATTGGAAAAACCCAAACCCTTTTGCTAATTCACCAGGTATTAACCCGCGCAATGACACATCATTCACTATCATTACTAAACGGATATAGTTCAAGGCATCGTCTGCACTTACGCCCATGGGTACATCGCCAGTCACTACTGCAACCTCAGCTTCAAAGTCAATACCAAAACCTTCATCTTGAGGCATAACAATGTCGTCTTTTGGCCCTAGGAAGGTATCAGACCCCCCTTGATACATGAGTGGGTCTGTCCAAAAAGATTCAGGTATTTCAGCACCACGTGCTTTTCTAACAAGCTCAACATGATTAACATACGCACTGCCGTCAGCCCATTGAAATGCGCGCGGTAGGGGAGAGGCTAGTTCAGCTGATTCAAAGTCTTCACCTTCTATTTCGCCGTTCTCTAATGCTAGGTAGCGTTCCTCTAATTTATCAGCAACGTGCTCCCAATTATCCAGCGCATATTGTAGGGTAGGGGCAATAAAGTGTACGTTTGCCATTTTAGTAAGAGTATTGTTCACTACCACTAACTGACCATCTCTGCCTTGTTTTAGACTTGCTAATTTCATATTTTTTCCTTACAAATTTTTTGGAGGAAACCCTTCACCATTATGCAACCATTGGGCATGCTTTGGTGCTTTTTTAGTTTCAGCCCATTCATCTAGCATAGCAGGTGCAACACGTTTTAATTCTGTCATCATTGCGGGTGTGCCAATATTCGCTGCCAATTCAATTCGGTGTCCGTTTGGGTCAAAGAAATAAATAGACTTAAATACACCATGATCAGTTGGTCCTAGCACATCTATATTGGCTTCTTGTAATCGTGATTTGGCGTTTAACAGCATATCCATACTTTCCACTTCAAACGCAATGTGTTGCACCCATTCTGGGGTGTTACCATCTCGTCCCATTTCTGGCGAGTTGGGTAATTCAAAAAATGCTAATACATTACCATTTCCCGCATCTAAAAATACGTGCATATATGGATCGGGTGCTTGGGTTGAAGGCACTTTGTCTTCCGCTATGGCTAATTGGAAGTCCATATTGAGCATTTTCTGATAAAACGTGACTGTTTCTTTTGCATCTTTGCATCTATATGCAACATGATGAATACGCGACAGCTTTACGTTTGAGCCAGACATTACACCGTTTCCTTCTTATCTGCGTTTTCATCAGTAACGCCGCCCACAACACCTCTCGCAACTTGGTCACGCTCAATAGATTCAAACAAAGCTTTAAAGTTACCTTCACCAAATCCTTGGTCTTCTTTGCGTTGAATAAATTCAAAAAATACTGGGCCTAATTTAGGTGCAGAGAATATTTGTAGTAACAAACGAGGCTCTCCTCCTTCTGTTGTGCCATCTAATAGTATGCCTCTTGATCTAAGCTCATCCGTTGGCTCTCCGTGGCCCGGTAAACGCTCTTCAAGCATCTCGTAATAAGTAGCAGGTGGAGCAGTCATAAACTCCATACCTAATTTTTTAAGTCTATCCCAACAAGCTGGTAAGTCATCGCAAGCGAATGCAATATGTTGAATCCCTTCGCCGTTATATTGCATTAAAAACTCTTCTATTTGGCCGCCACCGCCACCGCCAGCTTCTTCGTTTAATGGTATTTTAATTTTACCATCAGGCGCGGTCATGGCTTTTGATAGCAAACCGGTATATTCACCTTTAATGTCGAAATAACGGATTTCTCTAAAATTAAATAAGCTTTCATAGAAGTTAGCCCAATAGTCCATTCGGCCGCGATAAACATTGTGAGTTAAATGATCAAGCGTATGGAAACCACAACCTTCAGGGTGTTTATCAACCCCTTCTATCCATTCAAAATCGATGTCATAGATAGTCTCGCCTTCTTTGTACCTATCAATAAGATACAATGCAGCGCCACCAATCCCTTTAATAGCAGGTAGCTTTAATTCCATTGCGCCGGTTTGCATATCCATTGGCTGCGCGCCGTTTTCAAGTGCTAATGCATAGGCTTTTTTTGAGTTTTTTACTCGAAATGCCATACCGCACGCAGAAGGACCATGCTCTTGGCCATAATAAAATGCAGGGCTATTTTTGGAGTAGTTTGTGATAAAGTTTATGTCGCCTTGACGCCATAATGCCACATCTTTAGATTTGTGATTGGCTACAAGAGTAAACCCCATTGCAGTAAAAACAGTTTCCAATATTCCTTTTTCTGGCGCGGTAAATTCCACAAATTCGAAGCCATCTAATCCCATAGGGTTTTCAAATAAATCTGCCATTAGCCAATCCTCTTTATTTCGTATTTGCTGTCGTTTTTACATTGAATATGAGTTAAAACAATGAATTGATTACTAAAAATGAATAAACCCATTGACTCACAGCGTCTAAAAACGTACAAAGTAGTTGTAATTGCAACAAAATTAGTTGTTATTGCAACTAAAGTCAAGTTAAATTAATATTACAAGTAGGAAATCGCGCTCATTTTGTTTACTTTTGACGTGTTAAAATATTATCAAAAGCTTTTAGCCGTTTGATGAGTGTTGAGCGCATATGATCAAACGCAATGCTCGGGTAACAAACATATTTAATATAGTTGTCAAACATGGCGATTAGAATGCTAAAGATCGAATCTTGGAAACTTTTATTCTGGTGAAATATGAATAACGCAATGGATAACAAATCTTCTCAAAATGCATCGCTATTGACTCTAGAGCGATACTTGCCATACCGACTTTCAATATTGTCTAACAAGGTGAGTTATATTGTGGCCGAGTCATACAAACATAAATTTTCGCTTTCTATAACCGAGTGGCGCATTATGGCAGTTTTAGGTGAATACTCTGGTGTAAGTGCGGATGAAGTTTCTGCAAAAACGCAAATTGAGAAATCGTTGATTAGTCGAGCAATTAGTAAGTTGTTGAAACGTGAGTTGATTGAACGCAATATATCAAAAGAAGATAAGAGACGCTCTGAGTTAACATTATCCAAGAGCGGCTACGATGTGTATGAAAAAATAGTGCCTATGTCATTAGAGTATGAAGAAAAATTGCTATCGTGTTTAAGTGAATCTCAGCAGGATGATTTAAGCAATATTATTGACACTTTATATTCTCACGCCGAAAAATTGGAGTTTAAATAAATTACATTGATAATTTAGAAGCCTGAAATAGTTACAAAAAGCCTGCATGTATAAAAGAGGAACCAATTATGAAAAGAAAACTACTAGCAATAACGATTATATCTTCATTTTTTGCTTTAGCCGGATGTGCTCCAGAAATAGGTAGCAAGGAATGGTGTAACGACCTTGAAGATAAACCGAAAGGCGATTGGAGCACAAATGAAGCAACCGATTATGCTAAACATTGTTTGTTTCAAAGTCGAGAAGAAGACTAAAGGTGTTTAATTACTCTGCAGGGTGAGCCAACGGCTACACAATTGCTAGGAATATCTTTCGTCACAATACTGCCTGCGCCAATAGTGGTGCCACTTCCTATTGTGACCCCAGGCATAATAGCGGCATTGCCTCCTATCCAAACATTGTCACCTATGGTTATAGGTGCGCCATATTCGGTTGTCTGTCTTTCTATTGGATCGATTGGGTGAGTGGCGGTTGAAATGAGCACGTTCGGCGCGCACATTACATTGTCACCAATTTTTACTTCGCAACAATCTAAAATAGTTAAGTTGTGATTTGAATAAAATCGTTTTCCTACAAAAATATTGTATCCATAATCTACCCAAAAGTTAGGCTCTATTAATACAGAGCCTTTGGTATTAATAAGTTCAGATATAATTTTTGAGCGTACTTTATGTTGCTCAGGCTGTAGTTGATTGAACCGATGACAAAGCTGCTTTGCCCGCATTCTTTCTTGTAGTAGCTGCTTATCCCATGCGTCGTAAGGAAGGCCAGCAAGCATTTTTGATTTTTCGTCCATTTATCCTCTATAACGTTTTTATATCATTTCTTTTTTAAAAGGGCTTTTGCCAGACGAGTTAGGTCACAATATGATAAAAATATTTTACTCTACGCAAGCCATAATTTCTTGATGGAGCGCTTTGAGCTGCACGCTGACTTTATGTTTTGGATAGCCCAATACAATCGGCCTTTGTTCTGCATGAGACTCTTTTACTTTAATCGCACTATTAATGTAATTTTCAAAAAGCGGCAAGCCTTTTTCTTTTAAGCTAGCAATTAAGGCTTTAGGATAGTTGGCTTGGCTAGTAAATTGATTCACCACCACGCCTACAAAAGCTAAATTTGGGTTATGGTCTGATTTAATTTCCATTACATTGTCTAATAAACGTGTGACAGCTTGAACAGAGAAATCATCGCAGTCAACTGGAACAATAAAGGCGTCTGCTGCAATTAATGCCGCTTTTGTATAAAAGTTAAAATTAGGAGGTGTATCAATCCAAATGTCGTCATACTCTTCTTCTAGTGTTTTTAACGTGTCGCGTAATTTGAACATTTTGTAGCGAGTTTCTAAGTCTCGCTCTATGCTACTTAAACTTACTGATGATGGCATAACATGCAAGCTCTCAATACAGCTAGCGTGAATATAATCGGTAGACTTTTTCTGGTCAGAAAACCAACCAGACACTTGCTTAAACATGTCCGCAACTGTTAATGCTTTTTCATCTAATTCGCAATTTGCATAAAAGGTACTATTTCCTTGCGCATCTAAATCTATTAATAGTGTCTTTTTTCCTTGCATTGCTCCTACTGCTGCTAGGTTAGTGCAAATTGTCGATTTTCCTACTCCACCTTTTTGATTGAACACGACCCATTTCATTGAATGTCCCTTTTATCTGAGTTTTGTAATTTTTTATAAGTATATACTCAAGATTCAAATAGTGGTTTGAAAAAACAGCAATTTATTAAAATTTATTCAGCAAATGGCATTTAAATTAAACACAAAATTATGATTGAATCGTGAATTTCTTGTGACACTTTAGTTACAAATGAGTTTTATGCTGTATCTCAGTGCACAAAACAATGTCAATGACTTGTGCAACTACTAATTAAATTAACGTAAATTGAGGATACAAAATGAAACTAAATAAATTAGCAATAGCCAGTTTATTATCTTTGTCTGCCATATATTCTGCGCAAGCGGTAGAGCTAGAAATTAGTATTACTAACTTAACTCAAGGGAATTATTTTACACCTCGTTTAGTCGTTGCGCATACCGCAGACGCTGACTTATTTGAAGTTGGCACAGAAGCATCAACTGCATTGGCTTGGCTTGCTGAAGCGGGTGTCATTCAGGATAGTCAAAATAGTGCTTCAAGTGGTATGAATTTTGAGGCGATACTTGGCCCGGCAGATACCGACAATGGTTCAAACACTTGGCATTTTTTTGGTGGCTTAGTTGCTCCAGCAACCACTTTAACTTACGCAAGCTTTGACACCATGGATAAACCCTATCTTTCAATTGCTTCAATGCTAATTCCTACAAATGATGCTTTTGTTGGCCTCGACAGCATTGAAATACCAACTGAGGCGGGTACTTATAATTACTATTTAAATGCATATGATGCCGGTACAGAGCTTAACGATGAATTAAACAGTACTCGGACAGATATTCAAGAGGAGGGAGGAGCAGCTTTAGGTGGTTATGGACTTCCTGGTGTTGCAGGTGCAGGAGCAGAACCAATCGCACCAAGTATGGGAACTGGCGGTAACGGTGTGGCAGCAAAGGTTGGCTTAGCCGCTGACGGAAGTGCATTAGCTGTTGCGAGCGAAGTTATTGATGGTACCGATGGGCCGGTGCATATTCATAGAAATACATTAGGTGATACTGCCTCAGACATGGGAGCAAGCGATCTTGACTCCACCGTGCACAGATGGTTAAACCCAGTTGCTAAAGTGACTATTGTTGTTCCAGCATCTTAAGCTAGGAGGTTTGTATGAAAAATTCAAAATTTAAAATTATAACCATTGCCTTTATTGCAGCCATACTAACAGCTTGTGGTGGGGATGATGGAGATCAGGGACCTGCTGGTGTAGCAGGCCCTTCAGGACCAGCTGGCCCGCAAGGTCCAACAGGCCCAAGTGGAGATCCTGGCCCAGAAGGTCCAACTGGTGGTTTTGGCGCATTCAATGTAAGCCTTACTAATCTTACGCATGGGCAACCTATGGCACCTGTTGCAATTATTGTGCATGAACCAGGTTATAATGCGTTTGTTAGTGGTGAAGCTGCAAGCCTTGGTTTAGAAAATCTAGCCGAGGGTGGTTCACCAGATTTGCTAATAAGTGAAGCACAAGACTCAGTCGCATTTTTGGACGCTGTCGCAAGTAGTGGAATTACTGGCCCAGGTGCAACCACTAATATGAGTACAGTCTTTATTCCTGAGCTTGATTTAGACAATGTTAGAATCTCAATTGCGACTATGTTGGTTGATACTAACGATGCATTTGCCGGTATTAATGCAAAAGATATTAGTAATATTGCAATAGGTGAAAGTATCACTTTTATACTGCCTGTTTGGGATGCTGGCACGGAAGCTAATACAGAAACAGCTAATACAATGCCTGGACCAGCTGCAAGTGAGGCTGGAGGTGGAGGTGCTTCGGCTGGGTTTAATGCAACTCGAGATGATTTAGCAAATGCTGTTCGGATTCATGCAGGTGTTGTAACGAATATGAATTCCACAGATGCAAGCATGGAAGGTTTGTCTACATCAGTATTAAATCAAAGTGATAGATTTGATAACCCGGGTGCTCGAATAACCATTACAAGGACACGCTAGTGTGCCAAGCCCTCACTATATGGATAATATAAATTAACCAATAAACCATGCTCAGATTTCATTTCGTAAGATGTCTGAGCGTTTTTACGTTGTAACAAACAAATAAATGAAATAAATAATTTTGCGGCCGATTATGTGGGTTCATCTAATCAATGCTAATTTTCAGTACATAATACTAATCAATCTGAACAGTTGCCCACACCAACCTATGGTCTGACGATACTTCTTTGTCGCTACCTCGTTTACCAATGCGAGAGTCATTAAATAATAACTCACCCTCAGCTCCTTTCGCTTGCCAGTAAACACCAGACTCAATCACTTTCAAGCTGGCTGACGGTACCGCATAATCAGCTCTAACACCAAAAGTTGAAGTCCGTGTAGCGGGCATGGGATGAGGTCTTTTAGAGTTTGCTTCAAGGCCACCAAGAGATGCCGGAGCAAATTCACCATTAGCTTGCGACACATCTTGATTAACTAATGCATGACTCATTAATTGATTAATACCGTTGAACCTTTCATCTGCACCAGTTCTGGTTGTTGCATCGGCATTTAAATCACCCATTATAACGAAATGCTCCCCGCTAAAACCGCCTTTGCGTTTATTATCATCATAAAGTGTATGCTCGCCTTGAATGTAATGAAGCCAGAATAGATTTTCCTCACTATTTCGATACTTGTTGTTATCACTAAATGTGTCAAACGCCGGTGGAGTAGGGTGAGCAAGCAACGCATTTATAACCACTTTGCCATTGGGTGTAGGGATAATAATTGGTGCATCTACATGATTTTTTGATGATAATCGTAGCGCTTCCCATTGCTCTTCGTTAAACCAATTATCACCGCATTGTAGTGCGTCAGGCAAAGGTTTATCTTCTTTGCAAACGTTTACAACGGGCATAATTGCCGAGGGTAAGTCTTTACGTTTGAAAGTTTGAAAAGTGCGCGTATTTTCAGTATCTATTTTATATTTTGAGAACAATGCAAACGCATAGTGACCATGATAAAAACCAAAGCCATAAGCATCGTTAGGATCAGCTTTACTTAACCCATTGTTGTTTAAATCGATTCCTGCATGTAATCCCGTGTTGGTAGCGTAACTCTGCTTGAACGGATAATAAATAGGGCGCTGTAAATTGCCGCTATTAACGCTGTTTAAGCTTTGAGGTTGAGACAAATAGTTTTTTTGAAAGCCGTCTATAGCTTCTCGAGATTGCCCAGTTCCATCATTATTGAACTCATTTAAAAGCAAAACATCGGGGCGTACTTGTTGAATAATGGCCGCAATATTACGTATTTGTATAATTCTTTCTGCCAGTTTTTTCTCATCTTCATTAAGCGCGTTAGTTAACCAACTATTAATAAGTCGATTCTGGGTTTGCGGCTCAATATTCATAAATTCGACCCATTGCTCAAAGTTTTCACTAGGGTCACCATCGTGGGCAAAAGAGACATTAAATTGTGCGAATTTAACAGTAGTCATACTTTCAGAGGGCTCGATTTCTTGCGTATTTAAACAGCCGAAAAGAATGGTACTAGATAATAGCACACATAACGTTTTTGAAATTGACATGTAATTTGATCTCATTTTTACACTTTTTTTATTAACGACTTTCAATATTTATTTAGTACGTTTATTTGTTAAACAGGCCCTAGTTTAGCAAATAAAAAGGAATCTAATTAGATTCCTTTTAAAGTTCAAAAATAGTGTTACTCACATTTGTTACTGCTGCAAATGTAGCAGGTTAAATCGATTAGCGTTACTTGCTAACATCAACCAAGAAACGTCCTTTTACCGTGCCATCCATAAACTTATTTGCATATTCTATGGCTTCGCTTAATCCAATGTTAGTGGTTAACTTTGCTAATTTACCCACGTCTAAGTCTTGAGATAGTCTTTGCCATGCCGCTTCTCTAGTAGGTTGAGGGCACATTACACTATCAACACCAGCTAAAATAACGCCACGTAAAATAAATGGTGCCACGCTTGCTGGTAAGTCCATACCGCCTGCTAAACCACAAGCTGCAACGGCGCCACCATATTTAGTGGATGCACAAACATTAGCAAGTGTATGACTGCCCACTACATCAATTGCGCCAGCCCATCTTTCTTTAGCCAGCGGACGACCTGGCCCGGAGTATTCTGCTCTATCAATAATGGATGTTGCACCTAATTCTTTTAAGAAAGGCTCATCTGACATTTTACCCGTCATAGCCACAACGTCATAACCAAGCTTAGATAGAATTGAAATAGCCACACTACCTACGCCGCCTGTTGCACCTGTTACAAGTATTTCGCCGTCTTCAGGTGTTACACCTTGTTTTTCTAAAGCCATCACACAAAGCATTGCTGTGTAACCAGCCGTGCCAATTGCCATGGCTTGTTCTGTGGAAAATTCATCTGGTAGTTTGACTAACCATTGAGGTTTAACGCGTGCTTTTTCGGCTAGCCCGCCCCAGTATTTTTCGCCTACGCTCCAGCCGTTTAAAACGACTTTATCGCCTACTTTAAATTTACCAGAATTGGATTCGCTTACGGTGCCTGCAAAGTCAATGCCAGCTACTAATGGAAATGTTCTTACCACAGGCCCTTTGCCAGTAATAGCAAGCGCGTCTTTGTAGTTTAAAGTGGAATGTGCAACATCAACCAATACTTCTTCTGTATCTGGTTTGTCGTCTGTTTTAAAACTTGGAATATCTGACTCTGGTAGGTCTTTGTATTCGGCTCTGTATCCGTTGTCATCTTTATTTATTACAACCGCTTTCATATTGTTCTTCTACCTTTTAGTTCAACAAAACATGAGCATAGTGGTTATAAGCATAGTGTTCAAATCTAATTATTAATGCGTGCGACTTTTGTCTTATGCTAACACTAAAAAACAAATATTTTGAAAGCGATAAACATGCTAATTAGTTTCATATTGGTATACATTTATCTTGTGTTTTGACGGTTATTTTGTGAGTCTATGCAAAGAATAATTAAAATAATAATTGGGAAATTATGAACGAAATACGGTGGGGCGTAATTGGGTGTGGGCATATTGCCAATACTTTTATGAAGTCAATGTCGGCTGTTAGCAATGCCACTGTGGTGGCTTGTGCTGCAAGCGATACTAAACGAGCTAAAGATTTTGCTAAAACTTATGATATTACCTCTAGTTTTGGTAGTTATAATGATATGTTAGCAGACAGATCAATCCATGCTATTTATGTGGCAACTACCCACAATTTCCATTTTGAGCACATCATGCTAAGTTTAAGGCATGGCAAACATGTGTTGTGTGAAAAGCCACTTACATTGAATGCTAAGCAGGCATCTGCGGCATTTAAATTAGCAGAAGACTCAAACTTACTTTTAGTTGAGGCTGTTTGGACACGGTTTTTACCAGCAATAGCTGAAGTGAAAAACATCATAAAAAATGGCTTAATTGGTGAAGTGCAGGCGGTACAAGCTAACTTTAGTTTGAACAGAGATTTACCTGACACACACCGGTTATTAGATCCGAAACTAGCTGGTGGAGCATTACTCGATTTAGGTATTTACCCTATTACCATAGCCGATATTGTATTTGACGAAGCGCCAATCAATATTACCAGCCAGCATGTTACAGCTAAAACAGGTGTAGACCTAAACTCATTTTACACTCTTGAATATATCAATGGTAAAACAGCACAGCTTAGTGCTGGCTCTAAAATGAGCGGACCAACTTATGCCAATATCATGGGCGACAAAGGCGTTATTTATATCCCTAATTTTCTTGGAGCCAAGAGTTTCAGTGTGAGAATTGAAGGTGAAGAAGCTAAGGAATTCTCATATCCGTTTGAAGATGGCCATAACTTTTCTTTCGAAATAGACAGTTTTACTAAAGCATTGCTTAATGAGACAGAGTCTTCAGGTGATGTTCATCATACATTATCTGTTCAAGAAATGCCTACGAATGCTACCTTACGAGTGATGACAATTATGGATGAGATTAGAGCGCAATGGGGGCTAATGTATGACAATGAATAAAACTGGAATTAAGAAAGAAATGAGCAATTCACAAACCTTAAAACCAACTCAAATAAATAATCCTCTTCATGGTGTAAAACTTGAGATGATTATAAATGAGTTGCACGGAAAATATGGCTGGGATGGGTTAGCTTCAAGAATAAACGTTAATTGTTTTAAGAGTGACCCATCCGTTAAATCGAGCCTAAAATTTTTAAGAAAAACGCAGTGGGCCAGAGACAAAGTCGAGCAATTATATGTTGATACTTTCTATAAATAGAACCTAAAAAAGGCCATTTGCATTCTGAAGTTGGAATTGTCATTTGAGAAGCAAGTGAACAAACATCCGTTTTGTGCAAAAGATGCTAGATTAGCGCTTAGCCTTTCGAAAACTATTATATCTATAGAGTGCCTGCATAGCCCAAATCCAACCGTAAGTATTCTCTAAATTTTAGTCTTCAATTTTTGCTAGAAATTAGATTTTTATCCATGGCCTTGACAAACAAATGAACTCACAGGCAATTGCTGTAGATCGCGTTCCAATTTGAACTCACAGGGAGATTCCGGACAGTCACCTTTTGGGGTTTTGCGATATTATGCTTATTTTCAATCAGCGGTAATATGCTGCAACAGCAGAGATTAAACAAATTTAACACACGTCAACTGAGCTTTTCTCCAAGAACTAACCTATATTTATTGCAATAGAAGAGCAGAACTCTTTTTTGCTCATATAAATAATAGAGACATTAAAATGAAAAACAAATCAGTCATGTTATTGATTTTAGCTACATCTACCATCTTATTTAACAATGCAATGGCGCAAGCAGACGATATTGGCTTCACATACATCGAGGGAGGAATTATTGGTGGCTTTGTCAACGACATAGAGACATCCGGTGCAGTCATGGGAAGTGAAACTCTAGACGTAGAGAGTGATGCCGATGGTGGTGGGTTTATTGGCGGTGCATGGCAGTTTAGTAATAAAATACACCTGTTTGGAGAGTATGCATCTCTCGGCCAAGAACTGGAAATCCGCAACGACTCCAACACTGCTACGGGTGAGTATGATGTGGTGCGTTGGCGCATTGGGGTTGGTTATCAATACAATGTCTCGGAAACGATGGCTTATTATGGTCGCCTGAGTCTTGACCAGCTAGAGTTAAAGGATGCGAGCGTTGAAGGTTTCAATCTTGATATCGACGCTGACGATAGCGGCATCGGGTCAGAGATTGGTGTTATCTGGGCAGCAACTCCGACATTTCATCTTCAGGGTCATGCGCGTTATACCGCAGTTGGTGGTGTAGCCTCTAGTGGTTCTGACCCCTTCGAAACAGATTTCCTTATTGGTGTGAACGGACGCTGGAACTTACTTCCTAACATGGCACTGGTAACAGGCTACGAGTTCGGAAAAATCACTACGTTTAACGTAGGCGTGCGATTTGTTTTTTAATTGTTAATCAAAATCGTACAGAAAATTGGGTGTCGCTATCAGCTTAGGTGTTATCGAACGTTAGGTAAACAGTAGTGATAGCTTAATTATCAGTTTGCGAATGACTGCTAGTGGATGCTAGGTGCCAAAATGATTATCAAGTTTGTCTA
>DDIL01000076.1 GCA_002338515.1 Glaciecola sp. UBA1851
TTTTTATGGCGATTATGACAAAGTTTATGCTAACTATTACGCAAGTGGCTATGAACAAGACATTAATCGAGTAGAGCTTGACGGTTACATTGACGGTACGGTTCGCGACAACTTGATTTTATCAGGCAATTTAATTGGTGAGTTCGAAACCTCAAATATAGGACACACTATTATTGTAGGCACAGAATTTATTCAAACAGGTTCAGACCAATATCGTGATAATCCTGAATTTAGTGCTAACGGAAATGATGACAGAGAAACTTTCTTAGCGAGTCGCCCATTAAACTTTACCGGTACAAGTGGCGTTAACTTCAATGGTGACTCATTTACAGTCGGCTTTACCGCGTTTAATGACGATACGCGCGTTAATTTAGATGTGTTTTCATTTTTCATTCAAGATGAAATACATATATCAGAACATTTGGATATTGTTATTGGTGCGCGCTTTGATAGTTTTGACATAGAAGTGTTTAATGCCAACCCTAGCGTATTAGAAACTCGATCAAGAACCGATGAAGAAGTGTCTCCTCGCGGTGGCATAGTATATAAGCCTCAGGAAAATATCTCCATTTATGCAAGTTACAACGAATCATTTTTACCTAGAAGTGGTGAGCAATACACAGACATTAATGGAGACGATGACCAACTTGCACCCGACACTTATTCAAACCAAGAAATAGGCATAAAATGGGACTTTGCTGAAACCTTAAGCTTTACAGCGGCTATATTTGAGAACGAACAAAGTTCACCTCAAGTAGCCGATAACGACCCATCTACATTAGATGTGATTAATTCTGAGATATCTGGTTTTGAATTACAGTTTAGCGGTTATGTAACCGAAGATTGGGCAGTTACGGCAAACTACAGTAACTTAGATGGAGAGATTGTGGATAGAAATGGACCAACTGGTCGTTCTCCAAGAGAGCTTCCAGAAAACACATTTTCTTTGTGGACAACTTACCAAATTAACGATGCATTGGGTGTAGGTTTTGGTACGGTATATCAAGATGATAGCTTTATAGATAATGGTAATAATGCTATTTTACCAAGCTATACACGCTATGACGCAGCCGCTTATTATGATGTGTCTGACGATATGCGCATTCAACTGAATATAGAAAACTTAACCGACGAGCTTTACTTCCCTAACGCTCACTCTACGCATCAAGCAACGGTTGCTCAACCGCTTAATGCAATGCTAACAATAGTCGGCAGTTTTTAAATCTTCTGTCAATAAACAAGGCTGGCGTCATTTTTTGTGACGCCAGCACTTTCCTCTCACAAACAGCCCTTCTCACTTTTGAGAGCAACATTTGCACATTCTCGCCTCTTTTAAGTTAAAAATTTACATTACTGAATAAATTGATTCATACTAAGAAATGTACACCGAGTCAGTATTACCCAATATAAAAGCTTTAAAGGATATATATGAAAAAGCATATAAAAATAATAATAAGTACTGCAAGCTTGTTGTTAGCTTCTGCTACATCCCACGCTCAACAATATGAAACCATTGCCATAACTGGCGCTACCTTAATGCCCATTACTAGTCCAGATATTGAGAATGGCACCATCATCTTAAAAGACGGAAAAATTCATTCCATAGGTAAAAATATTAGCATTCCATCAGATGCGACTGTTATAGACGCATCCGGCAAAGTGATTATGCCAGGCATTGTTGATACGCATAGCCACGTTGGAGCATCAGGCGACACGAATGAACGCTCTAAGAAAATGAACCCTGAAATGCGATTGATTGATAGTTTTAATCCTTCTGACCCGCGTATAAAAGTTGCCTTAGCAGGTGGCATTACCACCGCAAACGTTATGCCTGGTAGTGGTAACGTTATTGGTGGGCAAACTATCTATATTAAATACAAGGGCGACACGGTTGATGACATGATAATTGATGGCAGTATTGGCGGTATGAAATTTGCCAACGGTACTAACCCGAAAGGCGACAAGGCCCCCACCACTAGAATGGCTACTGCATCAATGGCAAGAACCGCGTTTTATGAAGCCAAAGCCTATTTAGAAAAGAAACAAGCTGCTGAGAAAAGCCGAAAAAAAGATCCACCCACTTTCGATATAGGCAAAGAAGCCCTAGCTGAAATACTCACTGGCGAACGTATATTACATTTCCATAGTCATAGAATGGACGATATTGTTACCACGCTAAGGCTAAAGGAAGAATTTGGTTTTCGCTTAGTAATTCAGCATGGAACAGAAAGCTATAAGTTAGCAGACATGCTTGCTGGTGTAGAAGATGTATACGTATCGCATATTGTATTAGATAGTCATGGTGGTAAGCATGAAACCATGGAGCTTCGATTAGACGGTGCATCAAAGTTGGAACAAGCTGGCGTAAAACTGGCTCTTCATAGCGATGATGGCGTAATTGATAGCCGTTTCTTAATTAGAACAGCTGGGTTAGCTATGCGAGGCGGTTTGTCACGTAAAGGTGCACTAGAATCACTTACTATTAATGGCGCATACATGCTCGATTTACAAGATAGAGTTGGCTCACTCGAGGTAGGCAAAGATGCTGATTTAGCGATATTTGATGGTGACCCGCTTTCTTTGTATACAAAAGTACTTGAAACATGGATAGAGGGTGAAAAAGTGTATGACAGAAGCAATCCAAAACATAAACTATTTGCCACCGGCGGCTACAGAATTGCTGATCGTTACTTAGCATTAGAAGAGGGAGAATAATATGAAGCTTTTAACTGCCCTTTTAATATCAGCTTTTTTAGCTACTTTTAGCTTAGCCACTTCTGCAGATACATATTATGTAAAAGCTAATACCCTTTATACAAGTAGTGATGATGGAGTAATCAATAACGCCATAATAATGGTTAAAGATGGGAAAGTTAGGAAAGTTGGCACCAACATCCGTATCCCTTCTGATGCAACCGTTATAGAAGCTTCAGTAGTCACCCCCGGACTAATTGATAGCCATACTGTAGTTGGCGTTAATGGTGCATTTAACGTGGATGCTGACCAAGATGCATTTGAAAAAGTGGATAGCATGGGAGCTGAATACCGCATTTTAGACAGCTTCAATCCACGTGAATCACTTGTAAGCTATGCCTTGCAATTTGGTGTTACAACTATACATGTTACGCCTCAACCAGCTGCACCAGTTGGAGGTGTTAGTGCAATATTTAAAACCCATGGCGATACCGCCGACCAAATGGCAATCAAACCACAAGCAGCTGTAATGTTTAATCTTGGCGATGCGCCAAAAGCATATTTTAGAGATAAAAGTGGCCCATCTACCCGCATGGCAACTGTATCGTTAATTCGCGAATCGTTATATAAAGCCAAAGATTGGATGGCAAAAGATGAAGACGAGCGTAGCATGGATCTTAGTATGCAAGCCCTAGCGAAAGTGCTTGATGGTGAGTTAGATGCAATGTTCACTGCACATAGAGAGCACGATATAGCAACCGTATTGCGCATAGCTAAAGAGTTTAATATTAAACCTATCATTAACTATGGTACGGAAGGCTATTTAATGCGAGAGCTACTGAAAAACGCAAACGCAACTATCATCAATGCGCCTACAATGCAGCGTACTTTTGGGGAAAAAGAAAACGCATCATTAGAAGCGTCATATTTACAATCTGAAGCCAATGTGTCTTTCGTATTCTCTAGTGGCTATGAAGGCTATGTGCCGAAAACACGCGTGTTATTCTGGGAAATGGCCATTGCTG
>DDIL01000014.1 GCA_002338515.1 Glaciecola sp. UBA1851
GTCTTATTACTTGCAGAAGTAAAAGTTCTTAATAGGATAAAGAATAAAAATACCATATTTTTAATAGATGACATTTCTGCTGAGTTGGATGAAGACAAAAGAGAAAAGTTTATAAATGCTATATTGGAAAATGATGCACAAGTTTTTATTACAGCAATAGAAAAACAGCAGGTATCATTTTTAGATAAATATAAAAACAAAAAAATGTTCCACGTGAAACACAATCATGTGAAAGAGGAGAGATAATGTCCGAACAAAGCTATGATTCATCAAGTATAAAAGTATTAAAAGGATTAGATGCAGTACGCAAACGTCCAGGTATGTATATTGGCGATACTGACGACGGTACAGGTCTCCACCATATGGTTTTTGAAGTGGTCGATAATTCAATAGACGAAGCCTTAGCTGGGCATTGTTCTGATATTACTGTTAAAATTCACTCTGATAACTCTGTATCTGTTACTGATGATGGAAGAGGTATTCCTACAGAAATTCATGAGGAAGAAGGAGTATCAGCTGCGGAAGTTATTATGACCGTACTTCACGCTGGAGGTAAATTTGACGATAATTCATATAAGGTATCCGGCGGTTTGCACGGAGTTGGTGTATCGGTAGTAAACGCATTATCTAAAAAGCTTCAATTAATTATAAAACGAAGAGGCGAAAGGTTTGAACAAGAGTACAACATGGGTGTACCTGTTTCTCCTTTAGCACCTGTTGGTAAAACTGAATCAACTGGTACGACTATCAGATTTTGGCCAAGTGAAGAAACCTTCACAAATGTTGTTTTTCATTATGATATTTTAGCTAAAAGAATAAGAGAATTATCCTTCTTGAATTCGGGTGTGTCTATCACACTTGAAGACGAAAGAGATGGTCGTAAAGATAACTTCCATTATGAAGGTGGTATAAGAGCTTTCGTTGAATATCTAAATACGAATAAAAACGTTGTTCATAACAAAGCATTCTATCTCAGCACAGAGCGCGAAGACGGAGTTTCTGTAGAAGTGGCAATGCAATGGAACGATGCGTTCCAAGAAAACATATTTTGTTTTACCAATAATATACCTCAACGTGATGGCGGTACCCATTTAGCTGGTTTTAGAGGTGCATTAACTAGAACTCTGAATAATTACATGGAAGCTGAGGGATATAATAAAAAGAATAAAACATCAGCTAGCGGTGACGATGCGCGAGAAGGACTAACGGCTGTTGTATCAGTTAAAGTTCCAGATCCAAAATTTTCGTCACAAACAAAAGATAAATTAGTTAGCTCCGAAGTTAAATCTGCAGTTGAAACAGCTGTTGGAGAAAAATTAGTAGAGTTCTTACAAGAAAATCCAACTGACGCGAAAACTATCGTCAATAAAATAATTGATGCTGCGAGAGCAAGAGAAGCCGCTCGAAAAGCGAGAGAGATGACGCGTCGTAAAGGTGCATTAGATCTTGCTGGTTTGCCTGGTAAATTGGCTGATTGCCAAGAAAAAGATCCTGCTTTGTCTGAACTATACATAGTGGAAGGTGACTCTGCTGGTGGTTCGGCTAAACAAGGTCGTAACAGAAAAAACCAAGCCATACTTCCATTAAAAGGTAAAATATTAAATGTTGAAAAAGCTAGATTCGACAAAATGTTATCTTCACAGGAAGTAGCAACACTAATTACTGCGCTAGGGTGTGGTATTGGTCGTGATGAATACGATCCAGATAAATTAAGATATCATAGCATCATTATCATGACCGATGCTGATGTTGATGGTTCACATATACGAACCTTACTGTTAACTTTCTTCTATAGACAAATGCCAGAGATGATTGAAAGAGGTCATATCTTTATAGCGCAACCTCCTCTCTATAAAATCAAGAAGGGTAAACAAGAACAATATCTGAAAGATGATGATGCATTAACTAACTTACTGACTAGTATAGCGGTTGATAATGCGTCTTTATATGTTAGTAAAGACGCGCCAGCTATTCAATCAGTTGCGCTTGAGAACATGGTTAAATTGTATCAATCAACCATGATAATGATTGACCGCATGCACAGAAGAATGCCAAGGTCACTTCTAGTTCAACTTATCTACACTAATCCTATTACGCAAGAAACATTACTAGATAAGCCAACGTTAAACACGCTTGGCGAAGACCTAGTCGCCAAATTATCTAAAAATGACGATGATTCCCGTTCTTTTGAATACTCAGTTGTTCTTTCTGAAACCAATACAAATGAATTGGTAATTACTATGAAGCAGCATGGCATAGATTATGATTACCATATAAATGCTGATTTTATTAAGACGCCTGAATACGAAAAAATTAGAAGTTTAAATGAAACCATTAACGGTTTAATGGAAGAAGGTGCCTATATTCAGAGAGGCGAAAAAACATTACCTGTTACTGAATTTAAAGAAGCGTTAGAGTGGTTAATGGCAGAAGCGAAACGTGGGCAATATATACAGCGTTATAAAGGTCTAGGAGAAATGAACCCGGAACAACTATGGGAAACCACTATGGATCCTGAGTCACGTCGCATGCTGCAGGTTACTATTGAAGATGCAGTTGGTGCTGATTTATTATTTACTACTCTAATGGGTGATCAAGTTGAGCCTAGACGTGAATTCATTGAAACCAATGCGCTTAATGTAGAAAACTTAGACGTTTAGTTTATAATTTATACACTGCTGTATAAAAAGGTGCTATTAATGCACCTTTTTTTGTATTACCCAAGATGATGAAATGAATACGTTAAAAGTGTAAAAATCATTTAATAATCTTTGATATGTTTCGATAACCTTTACGTATCTATTTCGTTTTAAGCCAATTAGTGAGAATCAATGTCAACATTAACCCATCTACAACAATTAGAAGCTGAAGCCATTCATATACTTCGAGAAGTAGCAGCAAGTTTTGAAAATCCTTGTATGTTTTACTCTATCGGTAAAGATTCAACGGTTATGCTGCACTTAGCAAGAAAGGCTTTTGCACCAAGCAAAATACCTTTTACATTGCTGCATATTGATACCACATGGGAGTTTCATGAAATGGGGACTTTCAGAGACAATCTTCAAAAAAAGTTAGATTTTGACTTAGTTGTGCATATAAACCAGGAAGCTCTAGATTTGGGCGTGCATCCAATTGAATCTGGCTCAGTTAAATATAACGACAATATGAAAACTATTGCATTGAAACAAGCTGTTGATGCCGGCAAATATGATGCAGCGCTTGGCGGGGCGAGGCGTGATGAAGAAAAATCGCGTGCCAAAGAACGCGTTTTTTCTGTAAGAAACGAACATCACCAGTGGGACCCTAAAAGCCAGCGGCCTGAATTGTGGTCAATTTATAACTCTCAAATAGATAAAGGTCAGTCAGTAAGAGTCTTTCCATTATCTAACTGGACTGAATTAGACATTTGGCTCTATATATTAAAAGAGCAGATAGATATTGTGCCGCTTTATTTCGCGAAAGAGCGTATGAGTTGGATCGACGAAGAAAGTGGACAACTACTAGCACTTGATGACGACCGTATGCTTCCTTATTTAACCCCTAAAGAAAAAGAATCGTTAAAAGAGCGCATGATACGATTCCGCACGTTAGGCTGCTACCCTCAAACGGGCGCTGTACTGAGCGATGCCGATACACTTGAAGGCATTGTAACGGAAATGATTACCAGTAAAACCAGTGAGCGTGAGGGTCGTTTACTAGACAAAGATCAAACAGGCTCTATGGAAAAGAAAAAGCGAGAAGGTTACTTCTAACTCTGGCCGTCAAACTTCCGAAATTTGGTTACTTTTTAAATACAAATTACGAGAGTCACTTATCAAAAGAATATATTCTTTTATAATAAAGGGCTATTTGCATTCTGAGGTTGGGAAACCTATTTTGGTCCTACTATGCAAAAATGTCAGTAAGTTGGAAATTGATTTTTGAGGTACGCTGAGCGCAAAAGATAGTGGGTTAACGCTGAGCGTTTTCGGAAAGTATTATCTATTGTGACTGACTGCAAATAGCTGCCGTTTAATTTAAGGCAACAATTCGACATTTAATGGGTAAATTGTTGCTTTAGTTGATTGGCAAAAATCATCCAGAAGCCGACATAGCTATACCTCAAATGTATAAACATCCTAGGTCATTCCCACGAAAGTGGGAACCTCTAAAACAGCTTAATAAATATAAGAAAAGCCAATTTCAAAAAAGCTTAAATACGTTGTTTTTTATAAATCACGCCTTGATTGCGGGAGGTTCCCGCTTTCGCGGGAATGACGACATGGATGTATCTAATAAATAGTGCACAATCCGTCCAGAAACTGCCTCTTAGCAGACCACCGCCTGCGCGGTGGTGACGGGCAGGAAACTGCCTCATAGAAGCCTTTCAAATGTGGAAGGGCGAGTAACCCCTAATCGCTACATTGCCAACCTACCAACTTTTGCACAAAACAGAATTTTTACCAATTCTGCTTAATAGTTAATTGCAACCTCACAATGCAAATAGACTAATAAAGTAACTCTATTTCGTTTGGCTAAACAAAAGTACAACAGCCCAATTAAAACCTTCTACTGTATTTAATTGTTTGTTAACAGTGTTAGAAATGAGCTTATGGCATTTTTACTATTAGCCCTTTGGTGGGCGCTATTTTACCATTACAAATATCTACGAATAGTTCCTGAAGTCCTTCTAATCCGTTAATCTCTTGCATTTCGAGCCAACTTCTACATTGAGCATAACTATGCGTTAAATATTGCGTACATTCTAAATCAAATGCTTGCATGCCGTTTTCTTCTATTTTCTTTTGAATTTGACTAGGTGCGAAAAACATGTGAGTTCTATCTTTAATATAAAATAAGTCGTTCGTAAACGAGTCTTTATGCGTAATACCAACCTTCGAACAAAACTTCATATTATCTTCAAGTTTGTGATGCAGTTGACTAATCACTTCTGAATTACCAGACATATCTATGATCACAGACGCTTTAGTATTGTCAATTTGCTCTAAATTAGAATAATCCACAACATTGTCATACAAGTCGAGTTTTTTTACAGCAGTAACATTTCGTATACTTGTTACACCTATTTGATTGAGTGCTGACTTTTTGTCTTTGATTCCATATGCTAAACCGATGCTAGTTTTACTCGATGCGCTCAATAGAATGGCCTGTTCCGCACCAAACCAATCATGCTCTTCAAAGAAATCGTATAAAGCATAAGAAGTAACATGAAGAGGATAAAGTAGCATTCTTTCATTTTCATTTTGCAGTATATCAGACGCAGACATTGTAGAAGGGTGTATTACTTTCCTATAAATATTGTAAGCTACGGGTAAGTGGGCTCTATGCTTACTACTTTCAATAAAAACCTGATCAGTAACATTAGATGGTTTCATGACTAAATGGTTAGCCGGGGGAAAATAACCAAAAAATCGTTCACCAATTTCAACATCATCGTTTTTAGATTCGATTACAATAGCAAATCCCCAAACAGGAATAACCCCCCAATCTGATAAAGCGTCGCCATTATTACCTTTGGCGTCAGCTAAAGGCGGGAAAAATTGCCAATAACCAAGCTTATCACCCGCTACTGCATAAGTTATATTGTTAGATGTAACCGCAAACTTTTCAATTTTCACTTTAATAGCTTTATCTTCTAGCGCCTTATCTGCAGAAGAATCGACAATGTTAGATTTTTCAATCTTTGTTTTAACTATTTGAAATTGTTTCATGAATACCTCTCTCTATAGCGCTACAAACTTTTAATTTTATGAATGTTAAATTGCTACAATAAAATAATCCTACAGGGAAAGTCCTCTTGTCACTACTTTATAAAGTCTAGTCACAAGTATTACTTTTATGAATTGTAATTAACGAATTATTTTAAGGAGTGAATGCTTATTAACGCGGCTGTGAAAAGAAGATTATGAGTTTTTATAAGCTAAATAAGTATTCGAATGACCAATAAAAAAGCTGTACTCAATAAGCACAGCTTCTTCTACATTTTACCAAGTAAGCTTGGTTCTATTTTCTACGTGCTACTACTAAACCAGCTAAACCTAGCCCAAGTAATACGAATAACGACGGCGAAGGTACTGAATTTGTTAGGTTATCTGCGCTTAGTACTTTAGCGTTGCCACCGTCAATTGAGAATAGGAAGCTGTTGCCACCGCTGTTACCATTTTCAGCCCAGTATAACTCAACAATGTTTTGTCCAGCATTGATATTAAGACCCGTTGTATCAAACACTTGAGAGCTATTGAAGTTTCTAGACCACCAAAGGTTTTGGTTCGCGTCGTTTACCAATGTACCGTTTAGATAAAGTTCCGCGCCTCTTCCTGCATCTAGACCAGCAAAAAAGTCCATTACTCTATTCTTAGAGCTAGTGAAGTCCATAGTTAACTTATAAATAGTGTCATTAAACTGAGACCCGTTATAAAGCAATACGTCTGATGGTAATGCTTCTGAAGTAATGTCAGCTACATCAATACCAGCGAATGCTGCTTGTAAATCAATGTTCGCATTACCAAAAACGGCGTCTGCTCTGTCTACAGTTATTAAAGAAGCGTTAGCAGTAGTAACGCATGTGAAAAATAGTGCCATTAAAGCGATAGATTTAAATTTCATTATGTACATCCTCATCATAAACTACGAAATTGTTGTTTGGTTTCAAATATACCTAAGCAATCACCGTGCCAACAATTAAATAACTGTATTTTATGCTTTTTTTTAATAACTTTAATAATAGTGTAAAAATTATCAACATGCATACCTTTAATATAATAAAATATCAGCTTTAAACCATTGTATTTCATAATGTTTTTAAAAGTCCGTATTTCTGAGTATAACTATTACGAGACATTTATAATATTCTACTGCCGCAAGTTTAAAAATACTCTTTATAATACAGTCAGTTGCTATGATTTTTGATTTGATGATATTTTTGGTAGTTATTTTAATGTATACCTCAAATAATACCAATACGCCTGTTATGTTATATCTATTATTAAAAACGATTCTTTGAATGAAATATTTGCTGGTTATTATCTGTCTTTAACTAGGGTCTATTGCTCTTTGCTGTATGAATTTTGTTCATTCTATGTGCTTAACGATCGCGACACATGTTCGCAGGTGCAGTTATTCTGCATCAAGAGCATGTAACAAAGAGCGTGGAGCCCATAGGATGAACCCTGTGGGCAGCGCTTGTGCATTATTTATACTTCATCAGCGGAATTTCATGTAGATTACTACACTTCAATTCCACTTCTTCGTCTAAATAACGCACAAACTGCTGCAAAATCATACAGCAAAGAGCAACAGACCCTAAAGCAAAACTTGTGAAAATAGTTAGTAAGAGGAATAAATGCAGTTTATTAATAACAGGCAACTTAAAGAGTATGGAATTGGCGCATTACAACCCGCTTTGTTAAGACGCTCCATTATTATTGCACTAGTTGTTGGAACACTCTTAAATGTCATTAATCAAGGAGAGGTTTTCTTTAGTTTAGAAGTTGATATTGTAAAGGTTGTTTTGACTTATCTTGTGCCGTTTTGTGTATCGACTATTTCTGGGAGTTTGGCTTATGTGGCTTGTAGCAATAAACTAAACAATATTCATACAGCAAAGATCAACAAGCCCTAGTATAGCCAAGAATCAACTCACTTTAACTATCGTAATAAGGGGTTGCTGGCTATCAGAAACATCAAAAATGAATTGGTATTGGCTAGTTTCAGTTGGGGTAAATTGCAAATTGACTGAATCGGCAGCACAAATAAGCTTTCTCGATTTATTTAAAGTGAGTTCAGTTGCTCCAAACTCGTTTCCACAATTCAATTCCATTGACCAAGCGTTATCTGCTACTTTAAAATCATACGGTTGACCATCAGCAATTAACTCTATAGTTGCTGTATAGGTGTTTTCTGATGTTAACGTTAACTTAAAGGGCTCTCTAGCTTCCCACCAATTAAAAATACCCCTTAAATACATATTGGAGTAATCTTTATTAATTTGATCAGTGAATATTTTCGTACCAGAAGAGGTTGCGCAGCCCGCAAGAACCTGCAGGCTTAACAAAAGAACAATAAATTTAATATGTTTATGCATTAATACACCAATACAAATATGCTAAATGTTTAGCAAAGAAATATCAGCAACCGCTAAAAACTGATTTCTTATGGTAGAGACTAATGCAATTCTATTTTGTTTAACAGATTCGTCGTCAGCCATTATCATTACTTCGTCAAAGAAAGTGTCCAAACTTTCCTTTAAATTTGATAATTGTGACAGTACACCTTTGTAGTCACTGTCTTTTATCTGTTGATTAATTGAACCTTGTAATGTTTCAAACTCTTTAAACAGTGCCTGTTCAGCACTTTCAGATAACAAAGTTTTGTTAATTGCTTGCTCGTGTTGAGTGCTTACATTGTTTTTAGACAGAATATTGGCCACTCGCTTGTTTGCATTCACTAAACTTTCAGCACTTTCTGTTGATGCAAATTCGGCAACTGCTAATACTCGTTGATTGATATCACTTAATGAAACAGATGCATTGGATGCTAACACTGCTGAAACAATATCTGCACTTATTGCTTTTGCGTTTTCTTGTTCAAGGTTAGACGCATCCGCATAAAAAGGTTTCAGTCGATCTATTAGAAATGATGTTACCTGGCTAGCGGTTTCTTTATTACTGAGTTTACTGCCAAATAAATCTACAACATCGTTTATAAGCTGGGTGAGTGATATGTTCAAATTGAAGGCGATAAAAATTCTTAAAACGCCAATAGCACTTCTTCTTAGTGCAAACGGGTCTTTATCACCTTTTGGTAATTTATTTATACCAAAGATGCCCACTAATGTATCAAGTTTCTCAGCTAGCGAAACAAGCATACCAGCTGTGCTTTGAGGAAGTGTATCCCCAGCAAATTTCGGTAAATACTGTTCTTTAATGGCAACAGCAACAGCCGTATTTTCGCCATCATGCAGTGCGTAGTGATAACCCATTACACCCTGAACACTTGGAAATTCCATTACCATATTACTAACTAAGTCTGCTTTTGCTAATTTCGCAGCACGTTTAGCATCATCAACATCTTGATTGTTTGCTTGAACAGCAAGGCCAATTAACCCAACTATTTGAGACACACGAGCTGATTTCTCCGCAACAGTGCCTAAATCTTTTTGAAAAAGTATACTTGAAAGCTTTTCTGCTTTTGATTCAAGCGGTGTTTTCTTATCTGTTTCAAAGAAAAATTTAGCATCGGATAGGCGAGGGCGAATAACCTTTTGGTTTCCATTTATAACTTGGCTAGGATCTTTGCTTTGTATATTAGAAACAAATAAGAAACTTGATGCTAAATTGCCATCGTCATCAAGTAAAGGAACGTATTTTTGATCGTCCTTCATTGTGTAAATCAATGCTTCTTTAGGTACTTGTAAGAAGGCGTCTTCAAAATCTGCTTTTAATACAACTGGCCATTCTACTAGCGATGATATTTCTTCTAACAGTGCTTGGTTATAATCAGGTGTAAGGTTTAGTTCTTTTGCCTGTACAATCAATTGTTCTTCAATCGCTTTAGCGCGTTTGACATAATTTACGATTACGTATTGATCACGTAATGATGATTCATAGTTATCAGCGTGAGATAACGTGAAGCGATGATCGCCATGGAATCGATGCCCTGATAATTGATTTTCTGCTTTCAGGCCTAACAACTCAACATTAAGTACTTCATCACCATACATCACGCAAAGTGTGTGAACGGGACGAATAAATTCTGTTGTTGTACTTCCCCAACGCATCGCTTTTGGAATGGGTAGTTGCTTAATCGTATTTTCTAGCGCTTTTTGAAGCTGAGTATCTAAACTTTGGCCCGCTACCTGAGCTTTATGCAACAACCATTCGCCTTTATCTGTTTTTAAGCGCTCGGCTTGCGAGATATCAATCCCATTACCTCTTGCCCATCCAAGCGCTGCTTTGGTTGGGTCGCCATTTTCATCAAATGCAACAGATACAGCGGGTCCGCGTTTTTCTACTAATTTATCAGCTTGTTTTCTTACGCAGTCATTTAATGCTACCGCTAGCCTTCTAGGCGCGCCATAAGCAACATGTTCAGAAAATTCGAATCCTAATTTTTTTAACTCACTAGCTAAGCCGTCGGCAAAACTTGTTGATAATGTTTTGAGTGCTTTAGGTGGTAACTCTTCTGTTCCCAATTCTACTAAAAGCGTGTGGTTAGTGCTCATGCGCTTTCTCCTTGATCAGTACAAAGGGGAAAGCCAATGGCTTCTCTAGAATCATAATAGGTTTGCGCACAGGCTTTCGCTAATGCTCGCACTCTTAATATATAACCTTGCCGTTCTGTAACTGAAATTGCTTGCCTAGCATCTAACAGGTTAAATGCATGAGATGCTTTCATTACTTGTTCATAAGCAGGCAAGGGAAGGCCTTCTTTAATCAATAATTCACTGGCCTTTTCAAATTCATCAAATGATTTAAACAGAAAATCTACATCGGCATGCTCAAAATTATATGCCGATTGTTCTTTTTCATTTTGTAAAAATACGTCGCCATATGTGACTGTGCCAAATGGGCCTTGAGTCCATACTAAATCGTAAATACTATCTACGCCTTGAATATACATAGCGAGTCTTTCTAAGCCGTAAGTAATTTCACCCGTAACTGGTTTACACTCAATGCCACCCACCTGCTGAAAGTAAGTAAACTGAGTGACTTCCATACCGTTTAACCAAACTTCCCAGCCCAAGCCCCATGCACCAAGCGTAGGAGATTCCCAGTTATCTTCAACAAATCGAATATCGTGAACTAATGGATCAAAGCCAAGCATTTCTAGCGAGCCTAAATATAGCTCTTGAATATTACTAGGAGAAGGTTTTAGCATTACTTGAAATTGATAATAATGCTGTAGCCGATTTGGGTTCTCACCATAACGACCATCAGTAGGTCGTCTACAAGGTTGAACATATGCACTGTTCATTGGTTCAGGGCCCAAAGAACGAAGAAATGTCATAGGGTGAAAGGTACCTGCTCCTACCTCCATATCAAGCGGTTGTATAATTACGCAACCTTGTTGTGCCCAATAATCTTGTAGTGCCAATATTAACCCTTGGAAGGTTTGTAAATCGTATTTTTGCATAACCCTTAAAGTCGTCGCCTTGTAATCTATTAAAACTAATTATCCATACTTAGTGTTGTAGTGCTAATTCTTAGCACTATAAAAGAAACGAATAGTTTCTATTACAATTAGTATGTGAGATAAGTAAGGTGTAAGGAGTGAAGTTAACGCCTTAAACAAAACACCTATCATCATTTAAAAAATGGCAGGTAGTATACCTTGAACAAGGCTAGATTGGTAAGTTTGTTGTGAGTTCAAGTGTAAAAACTTTTGTATTTAGTCAACCATTCTGTCGTTTGTTATAGTTTTACCTGAAATGAACGCAGAACTTCTGCTTCCTTAAGGATATCGTTTTCAAGTTCACTCTCATACTGTTCTCGTTCTTTGTCTTGTTTACGACGAGTCGCTTTAGATTGTGCAGCTCTGGCATCGTGTGTGGGGTATTCTTTTACTAACTCAAAAAGCTTATATATGGAGGGGTAATGATCAGCATAGTTTGGAACAGGGTCGACTGGCAATGCTTCAAGCAAATTACATATTCTAATCACACCCTCTGATAAATCACATTGTTGTTGCATCATGGCAAATGCAATAGTCTGAATACTTTGTGTGATGTTTCCAATACGTTTGTCTCGTACAGCGTTCTGTTTTTGATTTTGAGTATTGACTAGAAACAGGAGTCTGCCAGCATATATACCTAAGCCCAATATAATTAGCCCTGCAACAATAAATACTAAAACCGCTGTCATACTCATATTAATAATTAATCCTTAAAGTCGTCGAGCTTTATTGCATCTAACTTGCTAAAGGGATCATCTTCGCTCTGAATTTCTGTTTCATCAGCGTAATCATCGGGATCAATTCCCATTAAATCACAAAGTTCAGCGTATCGAGCTGTTAATTTCTCTACGTACTTTGTTTCGTCTTCTGTTAACGAGCCGCTCTCTTGTTTTTCTAACAGCATTTCAAGCTTCTTGTTACTTTCTATTGCATCTAATTCTTGTTTAGGACTGTGATACTTTATTTTTTCCTTTTTTTCCGTCTCTTGTTTTGGCACGCCAGCTTTATACTTATCTAAATTAATCGGTGTTTTACTGCCTAATCTCGGGTCTTGATTTTGTTTTTTTGCTGTGTCAGACGAGCTTTGTTGGATGTTCTGTCTGCTACCTGGTTTGCGACCCGCTTTAGGCTTCGCTTTTGTTGGTGTGGTTGCAACTCTTGGTTTTGTTCTAGGTGTATTCACTTTCGGAATACCTATTTGACCAACCTTTCGTGATTTTTTCTTTGCCATGATGTATGAATGCCTTTAAGTACAATTGTTATAACAGTAATTGCTATCACTAATATTCTAACTTAGGAAACATAGTTTTCTAAATCAAATAGTTGTTTAATCTTTATATGGTTTCTAAGCTATGTAATTCGCGTTAGTAAATGTTGAAGAAATGTATACTTGATTTTTGAAGTGAACAAAAGAAAAAAGGCGATAGATTTCTCTATCACCTTAATTTAAATCAGTGTCTGTTGACACCTCTCCCGTTTAGGCATGTCCAATGCTCAACGCTAACTCTTTCTTTTTATTATTGCTTTCAAGTTTAGCCAACTTGTTTTTGGTCATCCGTTACGCTTTCTTATTGTTTTATAGTAGTCGCTACCAGTTGTTTTAGCAAGCTAGGTAAGCGAGTGATGTAGATAATACGCAAAAAAATTTTAAATACAACAACTTTTAACAATAAATTTACAAAAAAACTAGTATAAACCTTCTAAGTATGCGGAAAGTATACGAATATCTTCGTCAGTTAATTTACTAGCAACGCCTCTCATCATGCCATTTAAGTCATTATTTCTATCACCTGAGCGGAACATCTTCAATTGTGATTCAGCGTAAGTGGCATGTTGACCACTAATGACAGGAAAGCCTGCTAGGTTCATGCCTTTACCGTCAGCACTGTGGCATGCTATACATGCTGTTATACCTCGGGCTGCATCACCACCGCGATAAAGCGCTTCGCCTTGTGCTATTACGTCTTCAGGAGCAGAACCGACTTTAAGTGTTTGACTCGAAAAATATGCAGCTAAATCTTGCATATCTTCTTCTGATAACATCATCGCTTGTGCGTTCATGATTGCGTTATTTCTGCCTTCTTTACCACCAGTTTGTGAGGCGAGTTTAAACTCTTGCAACTGTTTAACTAAATAACCTTGGTGCTGACCCGCTAATTTTGGGTTCATTGGAATAGCACTATTACCGTCAGTTCCGTGACAAGCTGCACATACTAAAGACTTTGACTTTCCGGCTTCTGCGTCGCCTTGCGCTTGAACTGACGCACTTAGGCCAAGAAAAACAGCCAAAAGCAAACAATATTTTTTCATATTCACACTCTCTAAAGATGAGGATTAAATGATCACCATTTGTGATAACACGATATTTTACACAATTACTGACTTAAAAAAACATTTGTATGGTAATACTATGGATTTACATCAAACAAAACGGCTAAATAAGTGTAAACTTAAGGCCAAGCTAATTAAATATTCATGTTATGTCATACTTCACTCTTGCTAAATTTTTAACCAGTGCCCCAGATATTTCTCATTTAGAAGCGTTTGATGGTTCTGAAATTGCTTTCGCCGGTCGCTCAAATGCAGGCAAATCTAGTGCACTTAACCGTTTAACCCGCCAAAAAAATTTGGCACGTACGAGTAAAACACCTGGTAGAACACAATTAATCAACTTATTTGAACTAGATGAGTCACGTCGATTAGTTGATTTACCCGGTTACGGTTATGCAAAAGTTCCCATTGCAATGAAGAAAAAATGGCAAAAGTCGTTGGGGGAGTATTTGCAAAAAAGGGAGTGTTTAAAAGGGTTAGTTATATTAATGGATATCCGTCATCCTTTAAAAGACCTTGATCAAGATTTGGTCTTTTGGGCAGTGAGTGCTAACTTACCTGTTTTAATCTTGCTAACAAAAGCGGATAAACTAAAGGCTGGGAAACGAAAAAATCAGTTGTTGATGGTACGAGAAGCTAGTATTGCATTTAATGGTGATGTTACCGTTCATACCTTCTCTGCTTTGAATGGTTTAGGTATCCCAGAAACTGAAAAGAAGCTATCGGAATGGCTTTCATTACCTGATAAACATAAAGACATCTAATATTGTTCAATTCGCGTTAATTGTGTTTGTTATTAATTCGCTCATTTAGTTACATATACACGCCATTCGAAAGACGCTGTAAACCCATCCATGGGCGCTCTGCGAATTCATCCTTGAATTCGAAGCTTTCGAATAGCGTGTATATGTGACCCACAGCTTTTAAATTTCAAATTATCAAATAACAATTAACGCGAATAGAGCCATTAACTTAGTCTCCCCTTACTAAATTTCAGACAAAAAAAAGTCTCGTTAACACACAAAACGAGACTTTATTCTTAGGGAGAACAACACTTTCAATAGTAAGAGCCATATCCTGCCAATTAGTTCCTTCTAATTTGTTAAATAAATTAACATTAAAAACATAAAACAAAAATACCTTTTAGTATCAATGGGATACGTTAAATTATTTGATGTAAAAAGTTTATATTTATTTTATTTGTAATTTTATTTGTTGTGCCAGTGTCTTCTTAGGCGTGCTTAACATACATAATTCATCCCATTATGGGTAACTAATTAAAGGAAAACTTACAATGAAACTTCGCCAACTAATTAAAATTACAGCTATCGCATCTACCTTAGCGTTCAGCACTTTTACTTTTGCAGCTGATATAGATGTAAACGCTAATGCAAATGATGTTGCGATTCAAGGTTATGACACTGTCTCTTATTTCCATAATGTGTCGCCAGTAAAAGGTAGTAACGATCATACTGCTACTTACAAAAATGCGATTTACAAATTTTCTAGCGCTAAAAACAAAGAAATATTTGAACGTAACCCTGAACAATATGCGCCACAGTTTGGTGGGTATTGTGCATTTGGTGTAACAATGGAAAGAAAGTTTGATACCGACCCATTGGCATACAAAATTGTAAACAATAAACTTTACTTAAACTTAAATGAAAAAGTCCAGCAGCGTTGGTTAACGGATACGCAAAACTTTATTCAATCTGCTGATACGAATTGGGTGAGCATTAAAACTAAAACTGATGAGCAACTAGCCGAGCCAGAAGCGGTTAACGCTGAGTAAGTAAGGTAACAATAAGGCACTGCCGAATCAGCGGCAATGCCTATCATTTTGACTAAGGTTGTACCGCCGGAGTAGGGTAAGGCGGTGGAGTGATATTTTTTATAGGTGTATCTTTAAGTGTGTCTAATAAAGTAGATACTGCTCGTTCAAGCTGCGGATCCCTTCCTTCATTAAGTGCTTTCGCATTCTGATACACAATAATATCTGGCTCAATACCAACATTTTCTCCAATCCACATATTTTTTATAGGGTCAAAAACGGCGTTGTCGGGAGCGGTTAACGCACCTCCATCAACTAAACTATAATGTACAGAAGATTTGACCAATCCACCCCATGTTGTTGCACCAATTAAAGGGCCGATGTTTTGTTGCCTAAATACCCAAGGAAAGAAGTCACCACCTGAGCCTGATAGTTCATTTACTAGCAAGACTTTTGGTCCTTTTAAACCTGCGGGTAAAAGTAAAGGTGAACCATTGGGTACTTCATTGGTGATAGCAGCACGCAAGTCGCGAGACATTAAATCAACCATGTAGTCGTCTAAGAACCCGCCACCATTAAAGCGTTCATCAATCACTGCGCCACGTTTATCTTGTTGTGCAAAAAAGTAACGGGTAAAAGACACAAAACCTTCGGTTGAGGTGTTAGGTACCCAAACATAAGCAAGCTGACCGTTTGAAAGTTTATCTACCAGTCTACGATTGTCTTCTACCCACGTGCGCTGGCGTAAACCATTTTCGCTAGCAATGGGTTTAACGGTAACTTGCCTAGCATCTTTGAACTTTGGCTTACTATTTACATGTAATACGGTTTGTTTATCAACAGTCCCTTCAAGAAACTTAAAAGGGTTGTCATCAACAGAAAGTGATTGTCCATCCACACCCACAATGTAATCACCTTCTTTAATATTTAAGCCAGGCTGATCAAGCGGACCTTTAAGGTTTGGGTTCCAACTTTCCGACGTATAAATTCGTGCAACTTTCCATGCGCCCTTATGTTGAATTAGATCGGCACCTAGCAATCCAGCTTTTGATTCAGCTACTTCTGGATAATCACCACCAAATACAAAACTGTGCCCAACAGACAGCTCTCCATTTACCATATCAAGTACATAGTTAAGATCGTGTCGATGCTTTATATGCTCTACAAAAGGCATATATCGCTCATATACACGTTGCCAATCCCTGCCGTGCATATTCGGGTCGTAAAAATAATCACGTTGATAACGCCATGCTTCAACGAACATTTGACGCCATTCTTGTTTCGGATTTAGCCTCATTTGTAAGTTCATATTAAGGCTAGTGCCGTCATCTGCTGCCGGTCCATTGCTGTCAACCACTTTCCAACCTGGCCCCTGTCTTACCAACATAGACTGTTTATCCATTGATACAACAGCATTTCGAATACCGCTAATAAAAGGCTTAGCTTCATTTTCAGATAACGTATACTTATGCAAATTAAGCGTTCTGCTTCCCTCAGGTTGTTCTGCAATAAATACGCTGTCATTGGGACCTGACAAAATAAATCGATAATTGGCTGGAGGCATAGAGATAGGCATAATACGTCGTTCAATATTTTTGAAATCGATTACTACCACGTTCTCAGCTTCTTCCTCACTTTTTGATTCAGAATCATCATCATTTGTTTTGCTTGGTTCTTCATCGCTTTCTAAAGCAAAAGGTGATGCTTGTTCAGCTGATAGGTTGACTACATATGGAGAGTATTCTGGCCCCGCGCCTATTGTACTAGTATTTGCCCAGCCAGAATTTAACCCATAATCGGTACTTGCTAATAAATAAAGTTGTTTACCATCATCGCTAAATGCAGGTGATAAAGAGTTAGCGAAACGGTTCGTAATGGCTTGCGTTTTTTTATTTTCTAGCGACCAAACCCATATTTGACGAAATGAATTTTCAGCGGTTTTTGAATAAGCCAACCATTTTGAATCGGGTGACCATGTTATGCCATTGTTACCACGCTCAAGATTCTCACCGCCTGCAGCAATAGTGGTTAAAGTTTCTTTTTCTATATTAAGAACGCGTATTCTTACGTCATCATCTACAAAAGCAATATAGTTACCATCAGGTGAAAATGTGGGTTCCCATACCATTTTAGATTCGCCAATAGAGATGGATTGGACTTTACCTAAACCATCTTGCTGTTGCAGCATCAGCGCATAACCTTTTTCGCCTTGGTCTGAAAACCAAGCTATTTTTTCGCCATTCGGAGACCAAATAGGTTTTCTGTCAGCTGCATGCGGACTTTTAGTAAGATTACGAACACTGCCATCTTTAATAGGAACAGTAAACACTTCGCCTCGAGCCTGAAAAACTGCGCGCTTACCCGTAGGTGACAAAGAAGCGTTGGTTGCCGATTCTCCTACATTCGTCCACTTTGTATCGGCCCAAGGAAATCCAGCGTTGATACTAATTTTAATTTGACTAGTTTGTTTGGTTTGGGGGTTAAGTGTATGTATACGACCGTTGTGTTCAAACGCCAATATACTGCCATTAGTACTTAACTGCTTAACATCATTCTCTTTAAAGAAGGTTATTTGTTCTAGCTGTTGAGTACTTGGAATATAGCGCCATACATTGGCAATCCAGTCTCGGTCAGAAATAAAGTAAATATCGTCATTTAACCAAACCGGCTCAATATCAATTGTTTTATTGTTAGGTAAACGCTGCTCTTGGTTTGTTTTCAGATCTAAAATAACCAGCGGGGTATTTTGACCTCCGCGATAATTGCGCCACTCAACATCCCAGCGCGAAATACGATCTATCACAATCTTCTTACCGTCAGGTGAAAACCAACCGTTATTTGCCCACTGCTTGTTTAGTAATGTTGCGGGCCCACCTTCTTTTGGAATGGTCCATAACCTATTGTAAGCTCTAGGTGCGGCGTCTCTTCCTGATGCAAACAGTACATGCTTGCCGTCAGGCGTCCAACCTCTTACTACTGCATTCGCTGCATGAAAACTCAATCGAGTCGCTTCACCACCCACACTTGGCGCAGTATAAACCGAAAAAGTGCCACTTCTGTTTGAGCTAAATGCGATTGTTTTTCCATCGGGTGAAAAGTGAGGATTAGTTTCAATTGCAGGCGTAGCCGTTATGCGTTTTACTTGTTCACCGCTTAAATCAGCCACCCAAACATCACCCCCATGAATAAAGGTAACATGAGCATCGCTGATGCTAGGTTGCCTTAGTAATAAGGTTTCTTCAGCCTGAACAAGTGAAGAAAGAAGTGTGATTGGAATCACACTTAGCATAATTAGTAGCCTAGTACTGCGTCGTAAAATGCGCATGTTATGTCCTATTATTGTTTTTATTAAATCATCTAAATTCGACGTAACACTCGCTTTCAAATGCGTCACAACGAACCGAGGTTTGTATGTCCTAGATTAAAATATAGGCTAAAGTAAAGGGCCCATTGTTTCAAGGAGCCATCTGTTTAAAGAGCCATATTTTTAAAGCGATATAGATTAATGAGCTTCATCCCAATTGTTTCCTATGCCAGCTTCTACTTCTAAGGGAACATCTAAATTGACGCAAGTTTCCATCAATTTGTTTATTTTCGGAACATATTCATCAACCATATCTGACTTTATTTCAAAAACTAATTCATCGTGAACTTGCATTATCATTGATATATCTTCTGGGTGTTCTAAACAGTTAATCCACTTATCAACTTCAATCATAGCTTTTTTAATAATGTCGGCTGCCGTGCCTTGCATGGGTGCATTAATTGCCGCCCGTTCCGCGCCTGCTCGTCTTGCACCATTGCTTGCGTTAATATCTGGCAAATATAAACGACGATTGAAAACAGTTGTCACATAGCCTTGCTCTTTGGCTTCTAAACGAGTGGACTCCATATATTTGAGCACACCTGGGTAACGTTCAAAATACGTATCCATATATTTCTGAGCGTCATGCCTCCCTATATTTAATTGTTTGGCTAACCCAAAGGCTGACATACCGTAAATTAATCCAAAGTTAATGGCCTTTGCGCTGCGTCTTTGATTGTCGGTTACATTATCTAAGCTTTCTCCAAATACTTCAGCGGCCGTGGCTTTGTGTACATCCAATCCTTTGGAAAAAGCATCTAATAGGCCCTTATCTTTGCTCAAATGAGCCATTATTCTAAGTTCAATTTGAGAGTAATCTGCAGCCACTATTTTATAGCCATCTTTAGGCACAAAAGCTTGGCGAACTTGCCGTCCTGCTTTGTTTCGAATGGGAATGTTTTGTAAGTTAGGATCTGAAGACGATAATCTACCAGTAGCCGTTACTGCCTGATGATAAGATGTATGTACCCGATTGGTTCGGTGATTAATCATACTTGGTAATTTGTCTGTATAGGTGTTTTTAAGTTTGGTTAACCCTCGGTATTCCATAATCAGTGCAGGTAATTCAAATTCTAATGCAAGCTCTTGTAGCACCTCTTCTGAGGTTGAAGGCGCGCCTTTTGGTGTTTTCTTTTTAACTGGTAATTCAAGTTTTTCGAATAAAATATGTTGTAACTGTTTGGTAGAGCCTAAATTAAATGTTTTCCCAGCAAGTTCATGAACTTGCTGCTCTAACTCTAAAATACGTTTAGCTAAATTTTGGCTCTGCTGCGCTAGTTGTTGCGAGTCAATTAGAACACCTCGTTGTTCAACATTCGCAAGCACACTTGAAAGCGGAATTTCTATTTCTTGAAGTAGGGAGGTTAAACCTTGTTCCTTAGCTAATAATTTCTCCAGTGCAAGATATAAACGTAACGTAATGTCAGCGTCTTCAGCGGCGTACTTTGAGGCTACTTCAAGCTCAATATCATTAAACTTAAGCTGCTTAGCACCTTTACCTGCAATTTCTACAAAGCTAATAGTTTTGTGCCCTAAATACTTCAAAGACAAGCTATCCATATCATGTCGAGTTGCTGTGCTATTGAGTACATAAGACGCTAACATGGTATCGCACAAGATCCCTTGTAAATTTATATCGTAATTAGCAAGCACGTTTTTATCATATTTGATGTGCTGCCCAATTTTCTTGGGGCTAATATCTTCAAGAATCGGTTTTAGGATAGCTAGCACGTCTTCTCTGTTTAGCTGCTCTGGTGCGCCTTGATAGTCATGGGCTACTGGTAAATAGTAAGCAGTGTTATCTGTAAATGCGAACGACAAACCAACAATCTCAGCCTGCATGTAATCAAGGCTAGTGGTTTCAGTATCTACGGCATAATACTCAGCTTGCTCAATTTTATTAATTAGCGCTTCAAATTCAGACTCAGTAAAAATTGTTTCGTAGTGACTGGTATCAATGGGTTCGTGTGCGCTATTTTGCTCTTCTTCATCGTTAGTAGAAGGCTGGCTGTTTTTGGTAACTTGTTCAAGTGTGTTTGCATCACTTACTTCGCTTAACCAGCGTTTGAACTCAAGTTCAGCGAACATTTCACGCAAACTTGGTTTGTCCATTTCATCAATAGTAAGGGTGTTTAGTTCAATGTTTAAATCTAAATCACACACAATGGTAGCGAGTTCATAAGACAACAGCGCTTGCTCTTTATACTCTGCCATCTTTTTAGCCATTGTTTTTGCACCGCGAAACTCTAAATCAGCAATTTTATCTAAATTATCGTAAATATCGTGTATGCCACCAATGCCGTTTAACATGGCAATTGCGCTTTTGTCGCCCACACCAGGCACACCTGGAATGTTATCGACTTTATCTCCTTTCAAGGCAAGGTAATCAATAATCAATTCTGCGGGTACGCCAAACTTCTCAACAACACCATTAATATCCATTTTGGTTTTTGTCATGGTGTTGATAAGCGTGACATGTTTATCAACTAATTGCGCCATGTCTTTATCGCCGGTACTAATTACGCAATCTATGCCCTCTTTACTGGCTTGTGTAGACAAGGTACCAATTACATCATCCGCTTCAACACCAGATTCAACAATTAAAGAAAATCCCATGGCTTTAACTATTTCGTGTAATGGTGCAATTTGACTTCTGAGCTCTTCAGGCATTGCAGGGCGATTGGCTTTGTATTCAGCGTATATGTCATCTCTAAATGTTTTCCCTTTGGCGTCAAAAATAACCGCCATATGAGAAGGGTTATAGTCTTTTACCAAGGAGCGGAGCATATTCACGACACCATAAATCGCCCCGGTATCCATCCCTTTTGAGTTGGTTAGGGGAGGTAGCCCATGAAAGGCTCGAAATAAATAAGACGAGCCGTCAACAAGAACAAGTGGAGTATTACCTAGTGATGTGTGCATAACATACTCTTTTTTTAGTTTGGATATTTTTTAAGTGTTTGATAATATTCAGTTTAACATAGTTATTAACGTATGATTAGTTGTGGATAAGTCTGTTAATAAGCTGTATTTTGAGCATAATAAATCTACCTTTTCTATCAAAGAAAAAGTATTGTATAAAGGATTGAGGAGGAACGAATAGCCGCTCAAACTTTCCATATTACTTGTTATTATTTTCCGATTTTACGGGCCACGCTTTAGCAGGACGTTTAACCTAGATGTATCATGTTAAACTAAATACATATTTACATTTTATAGAAAACAACAGAAATAAATATAACTATTGTTACTCGTGTCTATATGAATGATGGTTTTGGCTTAATACTATGTCGTATAGTCAGAAATTGACTAGCTCCATAAAGCGTTTTCATTAACGTTCTTATAATTATTGTGTAACTACTTTTGTGGCACTTAACAATTGTTGCAATTGCTAAGATGCATATAAAAATATCACAAAATTTTTACTTGCCAAGTAAAAAAATTAATTTATTTTTTTATCTTTTTTGTTCAATAGGTTATAAATAGGAATAAGATTTTGGCATTGACTTTGACTAATGCTAATACCTAAGCAGCATATGTCATGTATTCGTTAAGATTACTTGTTTATCTGGCAACGTATCACATATTTTTCAGGAGTTATAGATAGTGCAATATGGCGCCATCATTCGGATTCTAGGTTTGCTAGTTGCCCTCTTTAGCGTAACCATGCTGCCTCCCGCCTTTATTGCCCTTGTGTATGACGATGGAGCAGGGTTAGCCTTTATGGTTGCCTTTATATTAAGTTTAATCACAGGTCTTGCTTTTTGGTATCCGTATAGACGCGACCGAGCCGATTTACGTGCAAAAGAAGGCTTCCTAATTGTTGTACTTTTTTGGACTGTATTAGCAACCTTTGGTGCTTTACCATTTGCCTTGTTAGATCAACCACAAATGAGTATTACCGACTCAGTATTTGAATCCTTTTCTGGCTTAACCACCACTGGCGCAACTGTAATTGAAGGTATTGAGTTTTTGCCCACAGCTGTACAATTCTATAGGCAACAATTGCAGTGGTTAGGTGGTATGGGGATCATTGTTCTTGCAGTGGCTATCTTACCTATTTTAGGTGTGGGGGGGATGCAGCTTTATAGAGCGGAAACACCCGGTCCTGTGAAAGATTCAAAAATGACCCCGCGCATTGCCGATACTGCCAAGCATTTATGGTATATCTATCTGTCGCTTACTATCGCTTGCACTGTGGCATATTGGTTAGCCGGTATGAGTTGGTTTGATGCAATTTGTCATGCGTTTTCAACTATCGCAATTGGTGGATTCTCTAATTATGATGCTAGTTTAGGTCACTTCAATAGCCCGGCTGTCAATATTGTATGTGTGATATTTTTGTGGATTGCTGCACTTAACTTTTCACTGCATTATTCGGCGGTTGTAGGTAAAAATATTAAAAATTATTTTAAAGATCCAGAATGCAAAGTATTTTTTAGTATTCAGTTTGTATTGATTACTATTTGTTTTTTAGTGCTAGTGAATTATACCGTGTATGACTCTGCGGAAATCGCCCTTGACCAAGCCTTAATACAAGCTGTATCTATTAGCACTACAGCCGGATTTGCCACAACTGATTTTTCAGCGTGGCCAGCTTTTTTACCCATTCTTTTGATATTTTCCAGTTTTATTGGTGGCTGTGCTGGCTCTACTGGTGGAGGGTTAAAAGTAATTCGCGTGCTACTTTTGTTTATTCAAGGACGACGTGAAGTTGACCGCTTGATACATCCAAAAGCGGTTTATGCAGTAAAGCTTGGCGATCGAGCCATACCATCGAGAGTCGTAGAGGCCGTGTGGGGATTTTTCGCAGCCTATGCAATTGTGTTTGTTTTTATCATGATAGGTTTAATTGCTACAGGCTTAGACAATATTACTGCGTTCTCAGCCACCGCTGCTGCGCTAAACAACTTAGGTCCGGGTTTAGGTGCGGTATCGAGTACTTATGCTGAGGTATCTGATGGTGCTAAGTGGCTACTAATGATTGCCATGTTATTTGGGCGTTTAGAAATATTTTCGTTACTAGTGTTGTTCTCGCCTACTTTTTGGCGAAGTTAATATTGGTATTAAGGTTATCATTAGCTACAGGATTGTGGCGATTAAACTTTTGTTTGGGGCTCTATTCGCGTTAATTGTTGTTTGTTTATAAATCGCTCATTAAATCAATTATACGCACCATTCGAAAGACGCTGTAAACCCAGCCATGGGCGCTCTGCGAATTCATCCATGAATTCGAAGCTTTCGAATGGCATGTATAGGTAACTTAATGTTTTTAAGTTTCAAATTATGAAGCAACAATTAACACGAATAGAGCCTTTTTTTAGATAAATCGCCCTAATACTTGTGTATCAATTTTTACGCATATGCTCTATTTAAATTGCAATGATTACTTCAATAATACAAATAGTTAGCAGTTATATCACTGCTGTTTATGGCGAGCATTAATCTAATTTACCAGATTTATAACGCAAACTGATTATAATCTATACACCTTAAACTCATCGGTGTAATTTATGTTAACACTTCCAAATGTCACTAAAATTCAAAATAAAAGCAGTAACAGCATTGCTGAAATTATGTCTTTCCTCAATAAAAATCAAAAGTTGTTTTCGCGCGATTTGATCGGTGATTTGTCTCATATACATCACAGGGCTGATAGTTTATCGGGTATAAAAATAAACACTGTCTCTCATAATGGAAATAACAATTACTCGCTAGATTTCAGTTTTGATTGGTTTGCGCATACTGGCTGTGGTCATACTGTTCATGAAGACACCGAACATCAGTGCATCATGTTTAAAGTTACAGAAACGGGTGAAATTGAGTTTAATATACCTCGCTATGAAGAGCGAAGTACGCTTGAAGAGTTTTAAATAGGCGAGAGTTACTCGCCTATTATTTTTACTTCTTGCCGCTAATTGCGAGATTAAAGTATTTGGCACGTTACTTAACCTGTCGGTGACAGGTTATAGCCATAACTAAAACTGTAATTAATTATTTTGATGGTTTAAGAAAGGAAGTTCTTTTCTATTTATCCAAACAAGTGATAAAGAGAAAAGCCATAATACGCAAGCTGCGGTAAACAAAGCACCACCATCTCCTTGTCCGTCTGCTCGAATCACTTCAACGCCGAGGGGAGTGAATAAATGAAAAGTAATAGCGCCAGTCATAATCCCCGTTGCCATTGCGGCACCAATTGGGATCAAAATTTTGCGAGTAGTAAATAGACCAATAAGTAGAATAACAGATGCCACCAGTTCAGCCGAACCTATCACCACTGCACTGAATATACCTCCCGGATTAAAAAGCCCAGCAATGCCAAAAACATCCGAAGCCCACAAGTCAAGCGTACCAAAAATGTGTTGAGTTTCAGGATCATTGGTGAATTTAAAACGTAAGGAGTTAATAAATACTATGCAAATATAAATGATCATAGCGGCAGTAATATTTTTTTTGGTTAAGTACTTTTTCATATTGTTTATTCTTCTGTCAGATTTATTTTGCTGGGATAATACCGGTCTGCTTATATGGCAAAGAATTGGAAATCTTTAATTTATCGCCTTGCATTAATTCCAATATCAACTTTAATTGAAGATATACTGATCGGTTTATCTTGTAAAGGCGAAAATTGAAACTATTGATGAATTTATGCGTATATTTACAATTACACATTTGTTTTTAGCAGTAGTTTCAATGCATAATAAGAACTAAACAGTCTTTTGCTGTATACCACACGGTTTAGTGTTAGTAGGAGAACAAGATGCCCTCACCATCCAAAAGAGAAGTGGTAGTAGATACTGCGCTCAAGCTATTTAAGACAAAAGGGATAAATTCAACAGGGGTTGAAGAAATTATCAAGACCGCCAACATTTCTAAAAAAACGTTGTACAACCATTTTAAATCTAAAGAAGAGTTGGTATTGGCTACACTTAGAAAAGACGATGAAATTGGCCGTAATGCGTTAATGAAATTTGCAGAGCAGGCGTCTGATGATCCTATCCAAAAAATTATGGCAATTTTTGATTTTTATAAAATGTGGTTTGAAAGCCCTACTTTTAAAGGCTGCCTGTTTATCAACTCTGCTGCTGAGATAGCAGAGGATTCAAATAGTTTGAAACATGTTTGTACAGAACACAAAATTTTGATTGCAAAATATATCGAAAAATTGGCTGAACAATCCCATGTAAAGAATCCAAAAGAGTTAGCCAAGCGATTGAACTTACTGCTGGAAGGAGCCATTGTTTATGCTTTTGTAGTTAAAGATGATCAGTCTGCACTTCGTGCAAAAGAAATGGCAAATATTACAATTGCTCATCATTTCAGTTCTGAATTGAGTTAAATAAACATATAAACGCTAACGATATTTCTAATATTCGCTTTTTTTGAACATAAGATTTTTTACTTTCAATAAGCTAAAAGAACAGCGCACTAGGTTGGAATAGCTTCTCAACATCACCAATGAATTTCTTGTCTACCAAGAATAAAATAACATGGTCATTCGCTTGTATAACGGTATCACTATGGGCGATGATCACTGCGTCTTTTCGCACTACTGCACCAATTGTTGTGCCTGGTGGAAGCTTGATGTCTTTTATTTGCTTACCCACTACTTTTGATGTTTGTTCATCACCATGAGCAATCGCTTCAATTGCTTCAGCGGCGCCTCGCCTTAAAGAGTGAACATTCACAATGTCGCCTCGTCTTATATGCGTAAGCAAAGCTGAAATGGTGGCTTGTTGTGGTGAAAAGGCTATGTCTATATCGCCTCCTTGAACCAAATCAACATATGCGCTTCTTTGAATAAGTACCATCGCTTTTGCTGCGCCCATTCGTTTTGCTAGCATGGCTGACATAATATTCGCTTCATCGTCGTTGGTAACGGCAATAAAGGCATCTACTCTATCTACGCTTTCTTCAGATAGTAAACTCGCGTCTGACGCATCACCCTGAAATACCGTAGCGTTATCTAACGTGGTGGCAAGAAACTTTGCGCGTTCAGCATTATACTCAATGAGTTTAACGTTGTGTTTGCCCTCTAATCTTTTGGCCAAGCCCGCTCCAATTAATCCGCCACCGGCTATCATTATGCGTTTATAACTAGCCTCTAGCTTTTGAAGTTCACTCATTACGGCGCGAATATGTTTGGTGTCGGCAATAAAAAACACTTCATCATCGGCTTCAATTACAGTTGAGCCTAACGGGCGAATAGGGCGGCCACGTCTATATATGGCGGCTACTCGTGTGTCTACATTTGGCATATGCTCTTTTAATGCTGACAACGCATGACCAACTAATAAACCGCCGTAATAAGCTTTTACGGCTACCAAGCTAGCCCGTCCGTCGGCAAATTCCACTACCTGCAAAGCCCCTGGGTAGTCAATTAACCGCTTAATCGCGGTTGTAACTAATTGTTCAGGCGCAATTAAATGATCAACCGGAATGTCTTTATTCTTATATAGCTGGTCTTGATAAATGATGTATTGCTCTGACCGAACGCGGGCAATTTTGGTTGGGGTTTTAAATAATGTGTAAGCAACTTGGCAGGCCATCATATTGCTTTCGTCACTATTAGTCACGGCAATAACCATGTCGGCATCTTCAGCGCCCGCTTTTTTTAGTATATCAGGATGAGAGCCTATGCCTCTTACTACTTGTAGATCTAGACGGTCTTGCAAGTTAGCCAGAATATGTTGGTCAGAATCAATAATTGTAATTTCGTTTTTCTCACCAGCGAGGTTTTCAGCTAGGGTTCCCCCTACTTGACCTGCACCTATGATAATTATCTTCATCCCTTATTCTCGCTATTCACTATGGGCTTTTTTTATTTTTGCATAGAAGAATCCATCCATACCGTTTTCACCTGGCAATATTTGCCAAGTAGGTAAAATAGACCCATCTATTGTGTGTATAGGAACCAGTGTAGCCTCATTATGTTTTGCAATAAAGCTTTCTATTTGTTGTTGATTCTCTTCAGGTAAAATAGAGCAAGTGGCATACAGTAGTTCGCCGCCCGCCTTTAGTTTTTGCCATGCCGCTTCAAGTATGTTTGCTTGAAGATTCACTAATACTTCAATATCACTTGGTTTTCTTAACCACATAATATCTGGGTGACGTCTTATCACGCCGGTGGCTGAGCATGGCGCATCCAATAAAATTTTGTCAAACATCGGTAAATTAGGCATGTCATTAAGTGCAGAAGCATCTTCTACTAAATAACTTAGCTTGTCGCCAAAGGTATTTGTATGTCCTAATCGGTTAAGATTTTCGTGTACTCTTTCCATGCGTTTCGAATCTGAATCGAGTACGTACAAATGTGTGAGTTCTGATTGGCTTTCTAATATAGCGGCAGTTTTACCGCCTGGCGCAGCACAACAATCAATTACTACATCGTTTGGTTGTGCATTTAGTAATAAAGAAGCTTGTTGGGCAGCAAAGTCTTGAACGGCGAAAAAACCGTCATCAAACCCTGGAATAGAAGGGATATCGCCAGATGATGTGAGTTTAATGGTGTGTGGTTCGAAACACTCAAATTCATAGCCGTTTTCTTTGAGAGTATTAACAAAGTCTTTCATACTTGTGCGCAATATATTAACTCGTAGCCATAAAGGAGCGCGCGTATGCATATTATTGGCAAGCTCAACCATGTCGTAGTCATTTTGGTAATGTTGACTCAGCTTTTTATGTAACCATTTTGGTAAGCCTAATTTTGCATGAGGGCTGTCAATAGGCTTTGCTGACGTGTCTTCGCGCTGAAAGTTTCTAAGCACGGCATTAACTAACCCAGCTAATCGGTGTTCCCCCAGCTTTTTGCAGGTTTCTACTGTTTCCGATACCGCCGCATGTTCAGCTGTACGAGAGTAGGTTAGCTGGTACATGCCAAGCATTAATAAGTTCTCAATGATCTTTTGTTTGTTTTTAAGTGGTTTATCTAATAATTCTCGTAGCCAAATTTGTAATCGAGGTAGATTTCGAAGGCACCCAAAAATCATTTCTTGCAACCAAGCCCGCTCTTTTGGCTCATATCTTTCAAATACAATGGGCAATAATTCACTTAAAGAACGCCCATTCTCTAACACATTATGTAAAACCCAAGCGCAATCCGCTCGTTTGTTTTTCGGATGTGAAATGTTTAAATGATGCTTGCTTTGCTTATTTTTGTTTGGCTTTGTCATAATTCAAGAAAGGGAATGCCTTGTGGCCGTATAAAGAGGTGACGGTATGAGTATCAATTTAAAATAGTTCCTACTTCAAACAATGTTGGCTGACCGTTTACCAGCTGTGATACATCTTGTGCTTTTTTGCCGGCTAATTGCAGGTTGGTAATGCACAAACTTCCGTTACTTGTTGCAATACGTAATCCATTTTTATCATATGAAATAATTTCGCCAGGTGTCGCTTGCGCGGATTCACTCTCTATATGGGATTTAAATACTTTGATAGCTTTGTCGTTATGTTTGAACCACGAAACCGGCCAAGGATTAAATGCACGGACACATTGTTCAAGCGACTTAGCTGGCAATTCCCAATTTAAATACGCTTCTTCTTTACTCAACTTAGCCGCATAGGTGGCTTGGTTGTCATCTTGTTTTGTTGCCGTAAATTGACTTCTATTCACAACATAATATGTTAGCGCTTTTGGGCCTAATTCAGCCAACTTAGCATAAAGGTTTGCACTGGTATCGTCAGGCATAATGTCTAATGTTTCAATGCTCAGAATATCACCCGTATCTAGGCCTTCATCCATTTGCATAATGGTTACGCCAGTTTGCTTGTCGCCAGCCCAAATTGCTCGTTGAATTGGCGCTGCTCCTCGCCATTTAGGTAGTATTGAGCCATGAACATTAATACAGCCATGAGTTGGAATATCTAACACTTTTTTCGGCAATATTAATCCATAAGCTACCACTATCATTAAATCGGGTTTTAAGTCTGCTAGCGACTGTTGCGTAGATTCATCTTTTAATGAAGCTGGTTGTATAACAGGTAGATTATTCGCTAAAGCAAGTTCTTTTACTTCACTTGCTTTCAGCTTTTTACCTCTGCCGGCTGGGCGATCGGGTTGGGAGTAGACCGCCACTATATTCACGCCCTCATCAATTAGGGCTTGAAGATGGGATGCTGCAAAATCAGGTGTGCCAGCAAATACGATGCGCATACTATTCCCTCGCAGCTAATTTAGCTTCTTTCTCTAATTTTTTCTTTATTCGATTTCGTTTAAGCGGAGATAAGTAATCTACAAAGAGTTTACCTTCTAAATGGTCGAGTTCGTGTTGGATACAAATAGCTAATAGACCGTCTGCCTCTAACTCAAAAGACTCACCATTTTCGTTAAGCGCTTGTACTTTTACATGTTCAGCTCTATCTACCTTTGCATAATTGTTCGGGACGGATAAACACCCTTCTTCACTAACGGTTGAACCCGACTTTTCTACAATAGTTGGGTTAATAAATACGTAAGGGTTGTCTTGCTCTTCACTTACATCCATTACCACTACACGTTTATGAACATTAACCTGAGTTGCCGCTAAGCCAATTCCTTTTTCATCTTTCATAGTTTCAAACATATCTTTCACTAAAGATTTAATGCTTTCATCTACGGTTTCTACTGTTTTCGCTTTGGTGCGAAGGCGTTCATCAGGAAAGGTTAACACTTCTAATACAGGCATAAACTTACTCTTTTGGTCAGTATCATTATTAATAACTATGATTCAGAATTCGTATTTAACAAATTGTTTAGCGGCATATTATATACCTTTAACAATAGTATGGCATCTGCTTTAAATAAACATGGGTACTATTAGTAAATTAGCAAGTTTCAATGATTATGTATGATCGTTATTTGTTCTCTAATAAAAGCTCGCGCATTTAAAACACCTGAAACCGCTAATAATATTAAAAAAACTTAAAACAAAACCGATAACCATATAGTAAAGAAATTTTTGTTTAGTAATTTTAGTCAACCAAGGCTTATTTATAATGTTTAAAAGCGCAACCTTTTTAAAACTTTTCATGCTTGCAACGGCGCTTATTTGCTTATCATCAAAGGTGGTATTTGCTGATACGCTTAGCATTAAAAATGACGCGCCCGTGACTTACATAGTGAAAAAAGGCGATACGCTTTGGGATATTTCAAACATATTCTTGGAGCAGCCTTGGTTATGGCCAAAGCTATGGCGAACTAACACACAAATTGAAAACCCACATTTAATATATCCCGGTGACAGATTAAATCTAACCTTTAACGCTGCCGGCGAACCTGTTCTTGAAATAGTTAGAAATAAAGGTGCAGTAGTATTAACGCCAAATAGCCGAAGAAATGTAAAGCCTACCCCAATCGAAACATTACCATGGTCTGAATTAGGTAAATATATTCGCCAAGATGGTCTTATGCCGGTATCTGACTACAACAAGCTACCGTCATTACTTGGCGATCAAATGGGTACACCAGTATTTATTGAGCGAGACTATATTTTAACTCACAATTTACCTGATACTACTTCCCATTATCAAGTTGTTAGAAAAGTGCGTGAAGTAGTTGATAGCAGCGGCAAAAGTGTTGGACTACAAGTCAATTATTTAAGTGACGCCCACGTTACAGATGCGTTAACCGATGAAAGACAGCTTGTTCGTTTAAGTAATTCAAATATTGAAGCACGTCAGGGTGACAAGGTTATGCCTGCAATCGAGTTAGATAAAAGTGATCTCATACTAACTTCCGCTACAGCTGAAACTGGCGAAATTATTCAGAATTTGTCAGGCAATGTTATTATTAGCCAAAGAGACGTAGTGATTGTCAACTTAGGAGAACAAGACGTTAAACCTGGAATGGTATTTGGCATATACCAACGTGGTCCAGACGTATTAGCGTATGACAAACCTAAATATAAGAAGGAAGGCCAATTTAATCTGATTGATAGTTTGTCTTTTGCCGAACATGTGGAACAGCCGGCCCTAAAAGTCGGGGAGCTGATTATTGTTCGAACATTTGATAATGCGAGTTATGGTTGGGTAACAAAAGCTGAAACTTGGTTGAAAGGTGGCGAGTTGATTGCCAACCCATAAACTATTCCAAAGGACAGTTTTCAAACATCTGTCTAGCGCTACAATGTGTGAAAATTTACTAAAATAAAGTTACACATTGAATCGTCAATCGCACTAAATCGCTATTTAGGTTCATAACATCATTTCGACAGAAAATAAGCTGTATGAAGTCCGCTTTTTTATATGTGTTGGATTGTAAGTAACAAGGACAGTTACAAATGAACGCTCAACGTCAGGTTCGGCCAACAACTGAGTTAATTTCATACTTTTTGCAGTTAGAGGCTATTCCAAATATAGGTTACGCAAAGCTACAGAAACTAGCTAATGCGCTACAGTGCCCATTATCCAGCTTACCTAAGTGTGCTTTTTCCTCCTTAATTAACTATGGCTTAACGCCTGAACAAGCATCTGCAATGACGCAGCCTTCTCAAACAATTGCTGCAAAATTAAACGCTACAGAGAAATGGTTAGACGAAGAGGAATCTCATCACTTCATTACACTTGATTGTGAGAGCTACCCTTTCTTATTAAAAGAAATTAGTCGACCGCCATTATTTTTATATGTAAAAGGCGATTTAACAAGTCTAAACAAAGATAAAGTTGCGTTTGTAGGTACTCGTAAACCTAGTCTTGGAGCGGTGCACAATACGCAAAATTTCATCCAACAACTTCAAGAGTCTACAAACGCAATTTCAATTAGTGGCATGGCGCTTGGTATAGATGCCATAGTGCATCAGGCAAGTATTGCCAATAACTTGCCAACTATAGGTGTACTAGGTTGCTCCATTGATCATATATATCCAAAACGACATAAAAATTTATATAAAAATGTATCTGAAAATGGTGCATTAATATCTGAATTTGTTATTGGAACCGCACCTAAGCCTGTTCACTTTCCTAGAAGGAATCGCATTATTAGCGGGTTGGCACTTGGAACGGTTGTAATGGAAGCTCGAGTGAAAAGTGGCAGTTTAGTGACTGCAAAATATGCGGCTCAGCAAAACCGAGAAGTATTCGCTGTTCCTAGTCATATCAATAATGAAGAATCGAAAGGATGTCATATGCTGATAAAAGACGGGGCAAAATTAACTGAAAATATAGCCGATATCATAGAAGAGCTTCCAACTATTGCATTAAATCTAAAAATTGAGCAAAAAAATTCACAACAAAGCTTGGCATTTGATCTATTGTTAGATAGTGTTGAATACAGCGCTACGTCAATTGACATCATCGCTAAACGCACGGGAATGTCGTTAGGCGACCTTCTTTCAAAATTATTAGAATATGAGTTGCGTGGATTGGTAGCTTCTACCGCTGAAGGCTACGTCAAACTGAGGGCTTAAAACATGTTCGATATCCTCATGTATTTGTTTGAAAATTTGGTTAATAATCAGGCCGACATTATGGTTGACCAAGATGAATTAACTGATGAATTAATTCGAGCAGGTTTTCATCATGATGAAATATTTAAAGCGTTAGCATGGCTTGAAAAGCTATGTGAACTTCAAACTACCGATACCAAACCTTATTTAACACATCAACTTCAAGCGCCAAACGTAAGAATTTATAGCGATATTGAGCAAACTAAACTAGACATTGAATGCAGAGGTTTCCTAGTTTTTCTCGAGCATATTAATGTTCTATGCTCTTCTACTCGTGAAATGGTAATTGATAGAGTGATGGAAATAGATTCAGATGAATTTTGTTTGGTTGACTTAAAGTGGGTAGTGTTAATGGTATTATTTAATGTGCCTGGCAAAGAGATAGCCTATGAACAAATGGAAGATCTGATTTTCGATATGCCAGAGGGGCTTCTTCATTAAGTCTTTTGCATAGATACGGCATTGAATATGAAGTTTGAAGCTAATCAAGCGGCCTATGGTGACTGCCCACAGTGCAGTTCGCCTTTACAGCTTAAGTTCGTTGGTAAAAATACCTTCATTGGGTGTACAGCCTATCCTAAATGCGACTATTCTCAATCCTTCAATAAAAACGAAGTTATTACGCTAAAAGTCATTGACGATAGCCATTGTCTAGAATGTGCCAGCCAACTAGCGGTAAAAAAAGGTCGCTACGGTATGTTTATAGGCTGTACCAATTTTCCTGACTGTCATTTTATTTCTACCAACCAAACCACTCATGATAAACCTCAATACCAGCCGGTGGGCTGTCCAAGTTGTCAATCTGGCAAGTTGCATCGTAAACAAAACCGATTTGGAAAGTTTTTCTATGCCTGTGACAACTACCCTGCATGTAAACATGTAGAAAATGATGAGCCCGTTGCTAAAGTTTGCCCAAAATGTCAGGTAAAAATGATGCTTAAAAAGAAAAAGGACGTATTTATTTGCGTCAATAAAAAGTGTAAGCACGTTGTTAATGAAGAAGAGTAAATGAATAACCAGTTAAATGAATTATTAAGGTGGTACGAAAGCGGAGAAGTATTCGCTTATCCCACAGAAGCTGTCTTTGGTTTAGGGTGTGACCCTTTAAACGAACAAGCGGTCAATAAAATATTGTTCATAAAAGAACGGCCAGTAGAAAAGGGCATGATATTAATTGCCAGCAATTTTGCTCAACTATCATCATTCGTCGAATTTGATTCATTGCCTAAAACATCTCAAACAAAAATATTAGAGAGTTGGCCTGGGCCTATTACTTGGTTATTACCAAAATCAAAAAACACACCTTATTGGGTATCAGGTGATTCAGATATGGTCGCAGTTCGCGTTACCGCTCATCCATTAGTGCGCAAAATGTGTGACCATTTGGCATCGCCTATGATTTCAACCAGTGCAAATCCAGCTTCATTAGATCCAGCTAAATCAATCAGTCAAGTAAGAGATTACTTTGGAAGTGATTTACATATTTTTGAAGGTGAGCTTGGAAAGCAATCATCACCTAGCAAAATTTTTCACAGCTTAACTATGGAAACAATAAGAGCATGAACGAACGAACGAGCTCAAATGTCACGACGACACAAATAGAGCAAGTAAAAAAATTCTTATTAACGTTGCAAGATAATATCTGTAATAAATTACAAACGGAAGATAGAGGAGGCTCGTTTATTGAGGACGAGTGGCAACGAGAAGAGGGTGGTGGCGGCCGTTCAAGAGTGCTGCGTAATGGTAATATCATTGAGCAAGGAGGAGTAAATTTTTCTCATGTGTTTGGCACTCAAATGCCTGCTTCTGCTACTGCAGCTCGCCCTGAATTAGCAGGTAGACGGTTTCAAGCAATGGGTGTGTCACTCGTTATTCACCCACATAATCCATATATTCCAACATCCCATGCAAATGTTCGTTTCTTTATTGCAGAAAAAGAAGGCGAGGCGCCTATATGGTGGTTTGGTGGAGGTTTTGATTTAACGCCATCTTATATTTTTGAAGAAGATGCTGTTCACTGGCATCGAGTGAGTCATGAACTGTGTGCGCCTTTTGGAAGTGACGTTTATCCTAAATATAAAAAATGGTGTGATGATTACTTTTATTTAAAGCATAGAGATGAAACACGCGGTGTGGGAGGGTTATTCTTTGATGATTTAAATCAATGGGGGTTTGATAAAAGCTTTGAATTTATGCAAGCAGTAGGTAACGGTTATATTGAAGCGTACCTACCTATTGTTCAAAAGCGTAAAAATACACCTTACACTGAACAACAACGTCAATTTCAATTATACAGGCGTGGGCGTTATGTTGAATTTAATCTAGTTTATGACAGAGGTACATTATTTGGACTGCAAACTGGTGGTCGAACAGAGTCTATATTAATGTCAATGCCTCCTCTTACGCGATGGGAATATAATTATCATCCTGAGGCAGGAACAGAAGAAGCGAAGCTTTATGAATATCTTAAACCCATAAATTGGTTAGCAGATTCGTAATAACGCATATTTTATTTATTAAAAAGCATCCAACCAGTCAAATTTTAAAGGGCAGCGTTAGTAACTTTGCTCTTTTTTTCTATATTGATATGCGGTCTTGTGCATATTTACCTTCAACGCCTCTTAAATAATTCTTATTAATAAGTAATTAAATTCATAAATTTTTATAAAAGTTTAGAAAGTTCGAACTATTCTGTTGATATGGATCAACGATCTAACCCACTATAATTAAAGTGATTTAAAAACCTTAATCTAGATCAATAATAATTTCTAAGTCTTCTTTACTATCGCCTCAGTTTTCTAATTAATCTAAATAAATAATAGTGAGTACGTAATGAAAAAGAATCTAATCTCAACTGCAATCGTTTCTGTTTTAGCTTTAACTGGCGCAAGTGCAATGGCACATGAAGCGGGTGACATCCTTGTTCGTGGTGGCTTAACATCTGTTGCTCCAGATGCAAGTAGCTCTCCGATACTAGCTGGTTCTCTAGACTTAGGCCAAGCACTTCCGAGCATTGGCTCATCATTAACTGTTGATGTAGACAACAACACGCAAATTGGTTTGAACTTAGCGTATTTTATTACTGATAATATTAATATCGAATTGCTTGCTGCTACACCATTTAGCCATGATATTGAATTTGCTGCTGGAAAATTGGCTAGTACTAAGCATCTTCCACCTTCTGTTACAGCGAACTATTTCTTCTTAGATCCTTCTTCAAAGTTTCAACCATATGTAGGTGCTGGTATTAACTACACTATTTTCTTTGATGAAAAATTTGATCAAGATGCGGTGGCGACAATTGAAACAGTAACTGCTGGCGATTTAGGCGCGGCGGCAACAGTATCAAATCTAGATTTGGATGCCTCATTTGGATTGACTGTACAAGCTGGCTTTGACTATGAGTTGTCAGAAGGTATGTATTTAAACGCGTCTGTTCGTTACATAGATATAGAAACTGAAGCAAGTTTTGATATTGCTGGCGTTCCTTCTGTAGCAACAACCGGTTCAATTGAAACGGTTGATATCAACCCTATGGTTTATACAATTTCAATTGGCTATAAATTCTAAAGTAAAGATTTATGTTTGGAAGCCCTGTTTTTAAACGGGGCTTTTTTATATCTGCCATTTATGTATTATACCCGTCATATGTAACTTTTTGTTTGGACATGTCTTTTGTCACACGATTCTTATCTAGCCTGCGTTTTTGGCAATCCCATTGAGCAAAGTAAATCCCCAACCATTCATTCCATGTTTGCAGAGCAATTCAATATTTCACTTGAGTATCAAAAACGTTTTGCTGAAGCAGATGGGTTTAAACAATCAGCAGATGAATTTTTCAGTAATCCGCAGGTTATTGGCGCAAATATCACCATGCCTTTTAAAGATGACGCGCTCCAATATGCTAATACCCTGTCATCACAAGCGCAAAGAGCAGGTGCAGTTAATACGCTAATTCGAAAAGAAAACGGGTTTATTGGTGACAACACCGATGGTTATGGACTCGTAACTGATTTAATGAATAACAGCATTAATTTAAATGATTCAACTGTATTACTAATTGGTGCCGGTGGCGCAGCAAAAGGGGTTGTACCTGCGCTTGTAGATGCAAAAGTAAAGCGAATTGATATCTATAATCGCAGTGCAAATAAAGCAGTAGATTTATGTGAATATACGAATAAGTATTCTTCCAACACAACTCAAGTTTATGATGCCAGGTACGTCAACACCTATGATCTGATTATTAACGCTACGTCATTAAGCTTGCAACATAACCTACCCGACATTTCAGATGATATTTTCATTACAATGCCAGCCGTATATGACATGGTTTATCTCAACAAACCCACTGCATTTTTAGCGCATGCAAAAAGTTTGGGATGTAATAAATGTATAGATGGGCTAGGTATGTTGGTTAACCAAGCCGCCAGAAGTTTTGAGCTTTGGTTTCATAAAACGCCGGATACCGCCCCCGTATTAGAATACCTGCGAGCGCAACTTAAGTAGTGATCAAATTTATAGGTGCTAAAATTGAAGGGCAGAGTGAATCATTCTGCCATGTACATATCTTTTAATTTTGCATAGTTGTTCGCAGACTCTTTTAAAAATTGTATTTCTTTTTCATTGAGAGGCCGCTTTTTCACAGCTGGATTGCCAACGTATAAGTATCCACTTTCTAGCTTTTTGTTGGGGGTTACTAACGCACCGGCACCAATAAAGACATCGTCACCCACCACCACACCATCCATTACGATTGCACCCATACCTACTAAAACTCGGTTACCAATCACGCAGCCATGCAACATACATTTGTGACCAACGGTCACGTCATCACCAATAATTAGTGGAAAGCCGTCTGGGTTTGCTTTGCTTGAACGGCTAACATGCAAAACTGTTCCGTCTTGAATGTTAGTTCGCTCACCAATTTTTATAAAGTTTACATCACCTCTTGCAGCAACAAGTGGCCAAATACTTGAATCCTTTCCTAATGAAACTTCACCCGCAACAACGGAAGATTCGTCTATATAAACAGTGTCATCAAAAGTTGGTTTAATTTTATTAAAGGTTCTAACGGTCATATCTGCCTCCATGATTAATGAAAGTAAAATACCACAATTACAAAAGATATTGCTATTTAACCTCAGGTCGGGATAAGCAAAGAGCTGAGGTTATTTAACTAAGTGCCAACCAAATACCAACGAAACATAGCAATCCGCCTGCTATCTTATTTAGCCAATGTGCCTTGTCAGTTTTTAATAAAATAGTATTGAGTTTTTTTCCGCCTAACGCATACATGCTCATACAAACAAATTCACTAATTAAAATGATGGTAACTAACACTATAAGTTGTGCTGAAAATGATTTTGTCGAATCTATAAATGGTGGCAATAATGTAATCATAAATGCCCAGCCTTTCGGGTTAGAAAAAGCTGTGACAAAACCTTGTACAAAAAGTTGTTTAGGGTCATGTAATGATGTGGCAACTTGATTTTCTACTTCAACTTTTGCAAGAAAACTTTTTACTCCAAGGTAAATTAAGTAAGCTCCACCTATGTATTTAAATACTGAAAATAGTTTGGGATTATTTAACACAAAGGTTGCTACGCCGTACATGGAACAAATAGCGACGATTGCTACACCTAATACTTCACCTAACATCATCATTAATGTTTTTCTGTAACCAATTTTCATACCTAACGTCATGGCTAATGTCATGCACATGCCGGGCGTAATAGACACAAAGAAAAAAGTTGGAATGAAAAAAGCGAGTACAGTTATATCAGGCATATTGGCAGATCAGTATTTAATTAATAGATATGTAAAGGAAAACTAGTTATGAATGATAACAGCTTGATTAAATAAAATTGCTTTTGGTTTTAATTTTTATTCCAATAAAGTAATCACATTTATGCATATAACGTTAGATAAACCTTCTAATATAGTGGTTTATCGATGTAATTTTGAACAAACGCTTAAAATATCAAGTTTTATTTAAAAAAAGTATTGACGTTATATTTAGCTTATGTAGAATGCGCGCTCGCTTTGAC
>DDIL01000085.1 GCA_002338515.1 Glaciecola sp. UBA1851
TAGATTCACTTTTTTCGATGCTGGAAAAAAATCGATTTGATTGTTTTTCTAGAAGTGTAAATGAGGTGAGCGAGGAGCTTAAAAATTACAACGGTAATCAAATAAAAGCAGATGATAACATTGTGTTTATTTATCCTAACGCGGACTTTATTTTTGTTAACCCTAAAAACCCACGATTACACAGAAGATTGAGTTATGGAATGGGCCGTGCTCTTGAAAATAACAGTTTTTATCAAATATTTGACACGTTTTTTAATTCACAATTAAAAGAGCAGGGAATATATAAACGACGTTTACTCATTCTTCAGAATGAACAAATAAGTGCTAAAGCGTTGTCTGCTATTAATCGCTTTGGTATTGCAAGTTTTGCAAGTAAGCCAATTGAAAGTGACAACAAAGAATGAAAATTCTACTTCTATTAATGAGCAGCTTATGCTTTTTTAATTCTGTTCACGCCACTGAAAATATTATTGTTTATAACAGAAATATGAACAATGATTTTGTCAAAACAAGTATTGAAAATATAGCGAAATTAAGTCAAGCAGCCCATGGAGGTTTTAAACTAGTCGCCTCCGAAGATATGGAGCAAGGCGATGCTTTTGATGCGTTAGTGAAAGGTGAGATAGATATTCTTGTTACATCAGCAACTTCACAAAGAGAAAAAAATGCGAAGTTAATTAATGTTCCTCTTGATAGAGGTTTATTAGGGTTTCGTTTATGTTTAGTGCATAAAGATTCTGATGTGTTTTTTGGGATAAGCGATGTACAAGAGTTTATTACAAATGAAATAACTATAGGCGTTGGCGAGTTTTGGGCTGATAGAATTATTTTTGAGCAAAACAATTTTGCAACGGTGACTAGTTCTACCTTTAGTGAATTATTTTCTATGCTAGCTGCTAAAAAATTTGATTGTTTCTCTCGAAGTGTGAATGAAATATCAAACGAGCTAAGAGAACACAAAGCATTAGATATTAAGATTGAGCCTAAAATTGTGATAATTTATCCAAATGCCGATTTTATCTTTGTTAATCCACATAAACCTGAATTGCTATTACGATTTACACAAGGTATGGATTTGGCGATTCAAAACGAATCGTACTTTCAAATATTTGATACTTTTTTCGGTAATGTGCTAGAGCAACATCAAATATATGAGCGCAGACTCATCTTTCTACAAAGAGATAACATTTCCGAGAAAACACTCGACTCGATTAATAAATATGGTATTGCATCCTTCATTCAGCAAGGGCGCTAATGTACATGGTTTTTAATTAAGATATCTCAACGTCTTTTGTTTCACCTTAACTTGAAAAGTTATCATCACGACCCATCTATATATTCATTGAGTGCACAAGCTAACTGTTAGGAGTAGATAATGACAACGATTGTATCGGTGCGCAGAGGGAATCAAGTCGTCGTAGCTGGCGACGGACAAGTTTCGTTAGGTAATACAGTAATGAAAGGCAATGCGCGCAAGGTGCGTCGTTTATATCATAATAAGGTGTTGGCTGGTTTTGCGGGCGGCACAGCTGATGCATTTACTCTTTTCGAACGCTTTGAAAGTAAGCTTGAAATTCATCAAGGCCACTTAACACGAGCGGCTGTCGAATTAGCCAAAGACTGGCGAACCGATAGAGCCTTACGAAGGTTAGAAGCTTTACTTGCTGTGGCAGATCATACTGCTTCTCTCGTTATAACAGGTAATGGTGATGTTATTCAACCAGAGCAAGATTTAATTGCGATTGGATCGGGTGGACCATTTGCCCAAGCTGCTGCAACTGCTTTACTAGAAAATAGTGATTTAAACGCACAAGAAATTGCGACTAAAGCGCTGACAATTGCCGGTGATATTTGTGTATTTACTAACGGCAATCAAACTATAGAGTCACTAGAGTACTAACAATTCTATTGGCATGGTTAAATGCGATAAATCAATAATGCGCATTTAATATACCAATCAAAAGATAGATAGGAATATATATGTCTGAAATGACACCAAGAGAAATTGTTCACGCCCTTGATAAACATATCATTGGTCAATCGGATGCTAAGCGTTCAGTCTCTATTGCGTTAAGAAATAGATGGAGAAGAATGCAATTAGACGCAGAATTAAGACAAGAAGTCACACCTAAGAATATTCTTATGATAGGTCCTACCGGCGTGGGTAAAACTGAAATTGCACGTCGCTTAGCAAAACTAGCAAATGCCCCATTCATTAAAGTAGAAGCGACTAAGTTTACCGAGGTAGGTTACGTTGGAAAGGAAGTAGAAACTATTATCAGAGATTTAGCTGATATAGCGGTTAAAATGACGAAAGAGTCAGCTGCTCAAAAAGTAAAGTATCGAGCCGAAGAGGCTGCCGAAGATAGAATTTTGGATATATTGATCCCCCCCGCTGAAAATACCTTTGGCGAAAAAGAGCCATCTCAAGAAAAGGGGGCTAGGCAAGTATTTCGTAAAAAATTACGCGAAGGTCAGTTGGACGATAAAGAAATTGAGCTTGATGTGTCTTTGCCGCAAGTTGGTGTAGAAATTATGGCTCCTCCTGGTATGGAAGAAATGACTAACCAATTACAAGGCATGTTCCAAAACTTATCGGGTGATAAGAAGAAAAAGAAGAAACTCAAAATCAAAGATGCATTCAAAGTATTAATTGAAGAAGAGTCAGCAAAGTTAATCAACCAAGAAGATCTCAAAGAAACAGCAATTGAATCGCTTGAGCAAAATGGGATTGTGTTTATTGATGAAATAGACAAAATTTGCAAGCGCGAGGGTAATAGCGGAGCGGATGTATCTCGTGAAGGTGTGCAGAGAGATTTATTGCCATTGGTTGAAGGTTCTACGGTTTCGACTAAACATGGTATGGTTAAAACAGACCATATCCTTTTTATTGCATCTGGCGCTTTTCAAATGGCTAAGCCTTCTGACTTGATACCTGAGCTGCAAGGTCGGTTGCCTATAAGAGTTGAATTATCTGCGTTAACCACCGAGGACTTTGTTAGGATATTAACCGAACCTAACGCTTCGTTAACGGAACAGTACAAAGCGTTATTGAATACCGAAGGTGTTACAATTGACTTTGACAAATCTGGTATTAAGCGCATAGCTGAAGCAGCTTGGCAAGTGAATGAGAAAACAGAAAATATTGGAGCAAGAAGGCTTCATACTGTTATGGAAAGACTAATGGAGGAAATTTCATTTGAAGCGTCTGATAAATCGGGTGAGTCAATTGTTATTGATGAAGCTTATGTTAATCAACATTTACAAGCATTAGTAGACGACGAAGATTTGTCGCGTTTCATTTTATAATAAAAAAGCGCTAGTAGCTCAACTACTAGCGCAAACTTGTACTGTTTATCAAAACAATACGAAGGGACTGTTACGCAAAAACAGGACCAATTCTTAAATTGGATTGTTGCTCAAAAATACCTTGCCTACTTGTGTCTAATGTTGATCGTGTGCCACCCACAGAACCCTCTATAGCGCTAAATCGAGGTGTTGGAAACGACGATAAAATGTAGGTTAGTTGTAAGTTGCCGCCGCTGATTTGATTTGTTTCTTTTGTAGTTAAAACTTGTGTAGTCATAGTAACTCTCCATAGTGATAATGAACTTATAGTGCTAAAATATAGTCTCCTTCCTTAGAGATTAAGGTGCACTTCCATGTGCATTACTGCTTCGTCCTTGCAGTGATTAAATAATAGCTTAATGCATCGTTAAGGATAACTGGTCGTTAGTCGTGAAATATTTAGAATTGGATTAAAGGTGCAAATTATTTCTCAAATGTCGTTAATTGTTTTTACCCAAATTAAGTATTTAAGGTACTGGTTCTTAACGCTATTTATAATATTCTTTACTGCAAGTTTGCAGGCAACTCAAGTCAATATAGAAGGAATAGATAATAGTGATATTGAAAAGAATGTTCGCTTATTTATAAAGCAAGTTAAGCTACCTATGTCAGAGCTAGCGGTAGATGATTATCAGATTAAATTACGCAAGAACATCAAAAAAGCGCTTCATGCTTATTCCTATTATGATGCTAAAATAATTATTCAACCTATAACCTATGCTACGCCAGAAAACTTAGTCATAAATGTCAATGTACAAATAAATTCACCGGCAATAATTACTCGTGTAGTGATGCAATCTGACCTAGTGGAAGGAAATGATGAATATAAAAACATTCCTAACGACCTGCTCAACGTAATAAAACAAGTGCAAGAACTAGAAGGTAAGGTGTTAGACCAAGCAAAATATGATGAATTAAAAAATAGAATGACCATATTTTCGGTTCTATATGGATATTTTGATTTTAAATTCATATTGCATAAATTATCGATTATTCCAGAAGAGAAACAACCTTATAACGAATCTACGCCTACTCAAACTTCGACTTCGCAAAATATAAATAGAAAAAGCACAGCTATTATCCATTGGATTTTTGTTTTGAACAAACGATACCGTTTTGGAGAATTGGACTTTCTTCAAGAAACGAGAGGGCAAAATCTAGCTAGCAATGTTAGGCCATTTAAAACAGGTGAGTTTTTTGACCAATCAAAAATTGGTGAATTTTCCTTAAATATGGCAAGTACTGGTTATTTTGATAATGCCATAGCACGAGCTAACGCTGAAAAAGCAGAAAATTTAACGGTTCCAATAGAAGTCATTTTACAACCTAAACCCAAGGATCTTTATCAGTTTGGGGTCGGCTTCTCTACTGATACCCGCGCGCGTTTTAGTATCGATTGGAAACGTCCTTGGGTAAATCTAGATGGGCATGAACTTGGTGCAAAACTATACTTGTCTGACCCAAGAAAATCATTAAGTTTAGATTATAGAATTCCCAAAGCTAACCCGCTAAATGACTTCTTAAACTATAGAGTTACCGTGAAACAAACCACAGAGAATCAGACTCAAAGTGATAATGTAGGCTTTGAAATATTAAGACAATGGGGAGCAGAAAATAAGCAGGAGTGGGATAAAATTGGTTTTGTAAGTCTTGAAAGAGAATCGTTTATTCAAGGTATACAAGATGAGCAAACTGTCACACTGCTTATGCCTGGCGTAACATTCAACCGAACTCGAAAAAATGGAGATATTTTTGTTAATTGGGGTGACCGACAGCAATTAACAGTGCAAGCAGCAAGCAAATCAGTTGTTTCAGACATAGACCTATTTAAAATATTGTTAAGAACAAAATGGATAAGAGAGTTTGGAAAACATCGATGGACTTGGCGAGCAGATGCAGGAGCCATCGCAACAAATGATTTTGACAGAGTTCCATCATCGCAACGCTTTTTTGCCGGCGGCGACCAAAGCGTCAGAGGATTTGGACACAATGAATTATCTGAATTTGTGATTATCGAGCAAGATGGTAAACCAGATGATATAGAACTATTGGGTGGAAAATACTTAGCCGTGGCAAGCGTAGAATATGCATTTCAAATTGCAGAGAAATGGCGAATAGCGACGTTTATTGATGCGGGAAATGCTACTAACGAGTTTGCGAGTGACATCGCTACCGGAGTAGGAGTAGGTGCTCACTGGCTCTCTCCAATAGGTAATGTGCAGGTATATGTGGCAAGAGGTAATTCAAAATTTGACAAAAATAGCTGGCGGCTACATTTAATTATAGGGCCAGGCTTATGAATCAGCCCAATAAACATATTGAAACCAGCATTGCAGGCAAGCTTTTTAAAGTATTGCCGGTTCTGTTTCTAAGCATCATTATGTTTATTGTTTTAATCGTGCTATTTGCTGTTTCATCATTTGGTATTTCCTTATTGGCATCTTTCGCGAATCAGCAACAAGGTATTAAACTTGAAAGCGTTTCAGGTAGCTTGTTTAGTCAAGTTGAAATTAAAAAGCTTGAACTAGACCTTAAACCTATTCATCTTAATGCGAAAGATGTGAAAATAGACCTCGGTATCAATAGCTTGTTTATAGGTGATGCACGTGTTGATGTTTTTACCATAGATAGTTTATTAGTTATTTTAAAAAAAGGAGATGCCTTGCCTCCTAAAGAGGCGCCTAGTTCACCAGAGTACATTGAACTACCTTTACATTTTTTTTTAGAGCAAATGCAAATTAAGCACGTTGGCGTATTAGCTGAGCAAGAGGATAAAACATTTGTTCCCTTAGTTTCGATTTCAGATATAAATTTAAACGCTGAGTTTTTTAATTCGCTCGAAGTTTCTTCATTGGCCATTGGGAAAATACATGCATTCCAAATGGCAAATGCAGAGCCAACTCAACATAAAACAGAACCAACAGACATAAACCTTCAAATCCAGAGTTTACTGAGTGCGATATATAATTTCCAGTATCAACCAATCGCATTGCCTGAGATTTTTGTTCCTATTAATGCAAAGCTACCGGATATTTTTTTAAGAGGCGCTTGCTTAATCAAAGATGCGTCACCTATAGCATTTGATGAACTATCCGAAGTAAAACAAGGCATGGGAAATAATGGATTAGTTGTTGACCATTCAGGCAGTCAATGCTCGGAAAATACTAATTTAGCAGTCAATTTAGTTCAGCAAAAGCTCTCATTAACGCTAACTAGTGAGCCAAAAGATATGGCGTTAGGGTTGATAGATTTACACTTAAACTTAGATTTACAGCCAGCGTTTAAACATGATGTGTCTATAGACCTTTATCCAAATGAACAGATAGCAAGTGAACAAGCAAAACCACTCTATGCTAAGTTAGAAGGAAATGCGCTTGGTTCTTCGTTTCAGTTAGGGTCCGATAAAAATGACGCTTTTAATACATCGATTTTGAATATTGAGTTTGCAGTCGAGTTGTCAAAAAATAATTTGCCTCTTACCCTTTCTTTAGATGCAAATAATTTCAACACTCAATTAACTCAATGGACCAATTTCACGCCTATCCCTTTGACAAAACTAACATTAGATATTAAAGGCGACACATCAAAATATTCGGTACAAACAAATGCAAGATTATTAAAGGATAATGCAACAGACGTTGCTCTTATGGCTACGGTTTCATTGTCTGATAAGCGCTTTTCTGTTGAGAAGCTGACTACATCGGGCGCTATTGGCGA
>DDIL01000073.1 GCA_002338515.1 Glaciecola sp. UBA1851
ACTACACCAAAGTCTTCAAAAGGAAACATAGCTAATGTTGAGCTAAAACCAAAAGTGTTACCTCCATGCTCTACTCTTAACTTACCGTAACTACTCCTTAGTCTCCAACCAAACCCTTCTCCATGCAAAAAAGCGTCTGGTTCGTATTTGTCAGATTTAGCATTCTGGATTTGCGTTGCTTGCAATTGAAAAGCTTCAGGAATTACTTTATTTTGGTTAAATTCACCGTTATTCAGCCATACCTTTATCCAATTCGATAAGTCTATTACATTGCTTTTAATTGCACCTGCTGGACGAGTTGAATTGAACTCTTCAAACTTTACTCTAACCATATGGTCATCAAATATTCCGTAAGGGCGCGCATAATTTCCCGCTTTTTTCATTTTTTCTATGGAAGTAAACGTTCTAGTCATATTTAATGGTTGAAAAAGGCGAGTATCTATACCTTTTTCCCAAGTTTCACTCGACGCGTGTTCAAAAATTACTGCCGCAAGCGTATAGGCCATATTACTGTATGAAAAGCTGTTGAGGGGTGCGGCTTGTGGTTTTAGATACTTAATTCGGTTGACGATTTTTAACATATCGTTTTCTGGGAAAAAGATTTCCGATGTTCCTTGATTACCTAATCCACTTCTGTGACTTAATAAATCGCCAACCGAGACTGTTTGATTCATTAGTTCACTATTGAAAGAAAAGTTTTTGATATATTTAGCAGGCTGCGCTGAAAGGTCTACTAATTCCTCACTTTCAATAATACCTAATAGCGAACTGGTAAAAGATTTCGTAATTGACCCTATCGGAAAAACGGTGTCAGGTGTTACTGGTTTTTGTGCTTCAACGTCTCTTAAACCAAATCCTTTGGCGTAAACAAGCTTCTGCTCAGAAACGATCCCAATTGATAAGCCTGCCGCATTAAACTTAGAAACCAGCTCGTTAATTCGAGGCTCTAACGCTTCATAATCAACTTCTTTTGCATCAACCGAATTAGATAAGCAAAGTAATAAGAATAAAATAATAAAAGTAGAAGTATTCATTGCGCTCGAATCCAAATTATTAATTATATTATCGGAGGTATTTTGGTTGCTGGTAAGTACAAAAAATACAGGCTTTATAAGGCTAAACCAATAAAAAACATATTTCTTCTCACTTTTACGGCTCTTTAAAATTTTGGATGCAAATAGACAACAACTATTTGTTACTTATTTGTTAATAGCTTATTTTGAAAAAACTAAGAGTATAAAGAAATAGCCAGCAACTATTCCCCTAAGATTTTATGTGGGTTAAACTCGCTCAGTAAATTTTACTTACCAATTATTTTTAATTGGTAAGTAAAATATGTGTGAAAGCCTGACTAATTCGCCGGGTGCGTATTAATTAATTGATAAAATGTAGCTTGAAAGTATTCGTCAGGATTGCCTGAATTATTACCTGTGTATGCGCCTGCTTTGAAGTACATCCACTCATCTTGAACATCGTAACCACTATTTACTTCATTCATATCAATAAATTGGTGACCGACAATAGGATCTGAAAGCCCACCTTTTCTGATAAGTACGTCAATGCGGGCACCCTCTTGAATGATTTCATAGGAAAATACTTCGTCTAAACCAAAACCAACACTGGGCTCAGACGTAAAGTTAGGTTGGTTGGAAAAATCCCCATATTCTGGACCATAAACCATTTTAAGTATCTCATCTCCGCCATTTATTTCATGGGCAAAATAAATGTAGCCTGTTTTATGTTCAGGACGTTTGCGATAGTACAACCTAATAGGTTCATCATCACCAGCATGGATTTGTCCAATAATAAATCTGCCAAGTTGGAAATTTTCGCCAGTACGAGCCACATAGTTTACCGCCATGGTAGCAGACAAATGTCCCCCTCTACCGCCAATAGGTTGTGTTACTTCCGGCTGATAGCCCAACACCCAGTTATTTTCATTCTGCCCTTGGGTGGAAATACTTGTGTTTCCTCGTCGCAACATTTCTCTTAATTCGGTTCTTGCATAACTTGTGTTGGTTGAGGTTTTAGGTGCATAAATTGGTGCATTAAACACCATGCCACCATCATCACCCGTATAAAAAAATTCGTTTTCAAAACCATTATCTAAATCACGTTCAGAAACACGGTCAGAGCGGCCGTTATTGTCGTTATCTTGAGGGTTATCTAATCCCCATGTTAATAAATCAAAATTCTCTCCAGGAGGGACGTCAGGGTTTAAGTTTAATGCGCTTAACGAAAAGTTACTAGGTGCTTCTACTGCCGTACCATCAAGTGGGCAACCAATTACAAACACTTCGGATATGCCAGCATTAGTTGCGGAAGTAAAATTAGTTTCAAGCTTTAAATATCGAAGGTTGGTATCGTCAATATCATACACTTCTGGCAGGTTAATACTTCCAGTACTTTGCAATGTGGCAATATCATAAAAACCGGTATTATCAGCAGAGCCGGTTAAGGTAAAATTGTGTTGGGTTTGCTCACCGTTTCGCCAAGCAATTCTAATAGAATCAACTTTATAGTTTTCACTTAAGTCTAACGTGAAACTAGCGTTTGCTTCGTCTGAAGTCCAGGCTGTGTTTAAATCATGGTCGGCGATATTGTCAGCGCCACTTGCCTCTAAAGTGACATTATCGGATAAAACAGATAGTATGTATATCAATTGGCTATTGGTGCTACATGAACCACTTGGTGGAGTCCCGACTGTTGTGGGCGGCGCTGGTGTTGGTGCGGGTGTAGGTATTGGAGTAGGCAAATTGCTATTTGCAGTAGGCGCTTGACTACTGGACCCACCGCCACACCCCACTAACGTTGATATGCTTAGACAAAAAATCAATTTTCTATTAAATTTCATATTTTATTACTGCCCTTTGGCGTGCGTAAAACAGCGCAAATTAAGTTTAATAATCATAGCCATCATGACTATTTTCTAAATGGTAAAATGTTGCTTGAACATAATCTCTTTTATCACCTGAATTATTCTGATTATAGACACCTGCCTTAAAATACATATATTGATTTGAACGATGATAGCCACTCTCACTCATATCAACATGCTGGGTAATATTGTCGTGTCCTTCTCTTATAATTGTGACGTAAAGTTGGTCCTTCACTACCGTAATTTTATAACTGAATTTTTCCCCCAAAGGGATACCATTTTCAGGGGCTGCAGCGGTGTGCGAACGAGTGCCAATGAGGTTAAACCAAATGTCATCCGCTCCATTTATTTCATGCGCAAAATACAGCGTACCTAGTTCATTTTGGGGGAGTTTTCTGTAGTACAAGCGAATAGGTTCATCATCAATAGCGTGAATTTGACCAATAATGACGCGGCCAACCTTCTTGGGGTCGCCTGTTGTTGATACTCTATTAACTGCAACTGTAGCTTCAAGTGAACCATCTACTGCGCCTGCTTTTTTTTGTCCAGAAAAGTGCATTGAACCGAACACCCAATTGTTTTTATTCACGCCTTGAGTCTTGATTCGTGTATTGCCTCTGCGTAACATTTCGCGTAACTCTGTTCTAACGTACTTAGTGTTTTTTGAAGTGGTTGCACCATAATTTGGCGACGCGAATACCATTCCACCGTCTTCAGCAGTATAAAATAATGGCTCTACAACAAACCCTTTATCTAAAAAGGTTTCTCCTACTCGATCAGCCTTCTCATCCTTATTGGTATCGACGGGAAGTGTTAAATACCAATCAAGTAAGTCAAAATTTTCACCAGGTGGAAGGGTTGCATCTAATTTAAATGGATAACCTAATAACTTGCCGTTTTCTAAATATTTGTGAGGGTCTTTATGTACCTCGGCACCAGCGATAAAAGTAAAAAATAAATTGAGAATAACAACCCAAATTCCTTTCTTCACCCACTTTACGCTTTGTAAAAAACCGATTTTCATTACGTTTCCAGATACATGCTAAATATTGTTTGTATTACAAATATACCAGAAACAACATGTCATATTAAAGCCAATTGTTGATTATTGGTTAATTTAAATGTAATTTTTGGTAAACAAACAATTGACATGGCATTACCAAATTGTTTAAATGATGTTAAAACCAATAACAAGACATGGAAAATCTCAATGAGTATAAAATCCCCTCCTTCTCGTTTGGCCTTGGCTGTTAAACGTTCTTGTATTAAGTCGGCAATATACACAAGTATTGCTGGGAGTATGTTTATTGCATCTTCCGCACTATCTCAACAAACTAATGAAGAGCCTGAAGCACAAGAAGGTTCTCCAGAAGTGATAGAGGTACAGGGCGTACGTCGAACAATACAAGATGCAATTTCTATAAAAAGAGAGTCAACCAGTATTGTTGATGGCATGTCGGCTAGCGATATTGGTGAGTTGCCAGCTTTGTCTATTGGTGAAGCAATTGAAACCCTAACCGGAGCGTCATCACATATAGAACAAGGTGGTGCGACTGAAATATCTATACGTGGTTTGGGCCCGTTTTTAGGCAGTACGGTTTTTAATGGTCGTGAAGCGGCAAATGGTAGTGGTGACCGTTCGGTTAACTTCTCACAGTTCCCTTCAGAACTATTCCAAAAGATTTCGATTTATAAAACGCAAGAGGCTAGTTTGATTGAGGGCGGCGTATCAGGTCAAATCCACCTAGATACGGTTAAGCCACTAGATTTTGGCAAAACACGTTTCCAAACAGAGTTGAAAGGAAACTATAACCCTAGTACTCAAGATATAGTCGATCCTGCGCGAGAATTTGGTACGCGTTTAACAGCAAGTTATATTGACCAATTTGAAACAGACAAAATTGGTGAGATAGGTTTTTCGATTGGTTTTCAAAAAGATTTGAAAACTAATCCGGAGCAAGAAGCCCGATCTACTAGTACTTGGCGAGATTGTGCAAATGACCCTTCAAGACCTGGTGGAGTGTATGCGACTAGCAACTGTGATTCTGGTAGTGGTGACTTAGTATTAGAAGTTGATCCTGAAACTGGTGTTGCACCAGATGCAGATACACCCTATTTATTTGCTCCCAGTGCCCGTTCTTTCCGCCAAAATATGACTGATGATGATCGTGAAGCAATTTTTGCTGCAATTCAATGGCGCCCTACCAATAAACTAGAAATCAACATTGATGGACAAATATCGGACAGAACATTTACAGAAGTTCGAAGTGATTTGTTGTTTGCGGAAAACCGCAGAATAGATTCACCGTTTGTTAATCCGAATGACAGACTAGACGGCAACTTGGTTGTATCTCAAAGCGGTTCTGTTTTGTCTTTTACCAATGAGCAGCGGATTGAAGCGCACAGTATTTATCAAGAGAGAATTGAAGAGTACGAAGGCGGCGGTATATCATTTGCCTATGATGTCAACGATGTACTAAAGATAACAGCCGATTATTCTGTGTCTAAAACTAAACGTCGTGAAAATATCATTCAAACTCGTCTTCAGTCAGAGCAACGTGATATTTATGGTAATCCAGTTCCGGGCGCCGAAAACGATGGCCGTGTTGAAACCTATACTGAAATAGCACAAGGTAGTTCAGAAGTTCCACTTTTTGTTGTGCAGAATTTTGATGTTAATCACCATGAATTGTTTGCTGATAACGCTCGAACTCGGGTCGATTTAAATCAGTTTAGAAATAATACAATTACAGCATTTAGAACGGATGCGGAATACTTACCCGATTCAGAGCACTTCTCTATGATAAAAGTCGGTGTTCGCTTATCTACACTTGAGTTTGATAGTGTTCCACGTGTTAGAGATGAATTTACCGCCTCTGATTCTGTGTTAGCGGATGCTAACATCGCATGTCGAAATGATGTATTTCCAGAGTCTGGATTTTTATCGAGTGTGTCAGGTGGACAACCATTAATCACAAATATAGATGAAAATGGGAACGTAATCCCGCAGGGTACAGGCAACACTTGGGCTACATTTGATCCTTTGTGTCTTGCAACTGCAATAATTGGTAGCTCACCTGTTATTCCTGCTCCTGAGCAAACTATTGCGTCTGTTGATGTAGAAGAAGATACAACGGCTGCGTATGTTCAAGTCAATTTTGACACAATGTTTGGTGAATATCCTGTACGTGGTAACTTTGGCGTACGTTATGTACAAACAGAAGTCACGTCAAACTCAGTAAGAAGCGATTTAACGGCTGTCATAAATGAAGCAGACGATACAATCGCGGATATTGTTGAAACGGGTGAATTGCGACCTGTATCTGGTGGAGGGGATTATTCAGAATTATTACCAAGCGTGAATTTAGTCATGGAATTAAGTGATGACGTTCTACTACGAGGTGGTTTATATAGAGCGCTTTCGCGTCCTGACCCTGCAGATTTAGGATTTGGCCGTGACTTTACCGGCTTAGGTGAAGAAAGTGGCGACACTCTAGACAGTGCAATAGGCACGGCAATAGCAAATGGTAATCCATTTACTCAGCCAATGACATCTTGGAATTATGATGTCGCGGTAGAATGGTATCCAAATGACGATACGCTATTAGCTTTAGGTCTCTATTTGAAAAAATTTAAGGGTGGATTTGAGAACTCATCACAAATTGAAACTTTCAATGTTGATGGCGTTGATATAGACACAGTAGTAACCACTCAAAACGTGGTGGATGATACCAGCACTATTACAGGTTTAGAATTAACCGCTACTCACTCATTCAGTTATTTAGAGAACGAGTTCTTACAAAATTTCGGATTTAAATTCAGTTACAACTATGCGGATTCTGATTTCGAATTTGAAGATGCTCAGTTTGGTGAATCACAAGAATTTGTGGGTGACCAAGTTATTCAAAGAACTGGCATTGTGCCGCCGGGTAATTTGTTTGGCTTCTCAGAGCACGTGATGTCTAGCCAAGTTTACTGGCAAAAGGATGGTTTCAATGCATCAGTAATCTATAAGTATCGTAGTGAGTATTTTAATCAATTCATTACTACTCCTGGGAACCTTCGCTTCATTGATGACAAAGAAGTTGTAGAGTTCAAAGCATCTTATCGATACAACAGAAACTGGAAGTTCTCTGTATCAGCAATCAACATATTCGATGATCCAAAAACTCAATATAACCCAACGCGAGATAACTTTGCAGAAATCAATGTGTATGGTCCTCGTGTGTATGCTGGGGTGACGTATCGACTTTAAGAATCATAGCCCATCGCTTTAGTCGAGCTGGGTTATCAATCGAACGAAATAAAAACTGAAAATATTTAATTTAAAAATAAAGAATTATAAATAAAAGGTAAAGTGTAATGAAAATTAATCATCTATTTGCTTTCGGAGCAATAACACTCGCATTAGCAGGGTGTAGCTCTGATAACGAGAACACTAATAATCCTGGCTCTGTTTCATTATCAGGTAATGCAGTTGCAGGGGAAACATTAACTGCAACAGTTAGCGATGAAGACGGAGTTGATGCTGCTAATATCGCATATCAATGGCTTGTTAATGATATTCCATTAGCTAGCGCAACGAGTGCTACGTTTGCTTTAACTGAAGCCCAGCGTGGGGGAGTAATGCGAGTTTCCGTTACTTATATCGATAATGCAGGTAACCGAGAAAGCACAACCTCAGGCGAGACTGGAATAGTACTAGCAAATATTGCTGGTGTAGTGACAGTGGAAGGCACTGCGGTTGTAGGTGAAACTCTTACGGCAACAGTGGCTGATGAAAATGGTTTATCAGGCACCGTAACTTATAGTTGGGCTGCTGATGGCGTGGTAATTGACGGCGCCACAGAGACTACGTTAGTGTTGGCTGAAGCTCAAGAAGGCGCTGTCGTTACCGCAACAGCAACTTATACCGATGATGAAGGTTTCTCTGAGTCAGCTACTTCTGATCCCACTGAAGCGATTGCGCCTTTGGGTACTAATACACCAGCTGAATTTTCTGGGCTAATGACTAGCGTTGCAAACGATGCGATGGCAGCTGTGACAGGTATGATAACTGTTACGGATGTGGATGACGGTGAAGCATTATTAGTTGCTCAAACAGATACTGCCACGACCTTTGGTATGTTTAGTGTTGCTGCAGACGGTTCGTTTTCGTATACCTTGGATATTACCGATGCAACCGTGATGGCCTTAGTTGATGCAAACGACACGCTTGCAGACCAAGTTAATGTTGAGTCAGTAGATGGTACCATTGCTACGTTTGATATTACGATTACCGGTGTTAATCCGCCACCAACGGGCAATCAAGCTGCGGTTATTCGCGATTTAACAAGTACCGACACGGGTGAATTACGTTATAGCCTTACTGACGCACTTGCTGCTGGCCGTTTAGAGGTAACCTTTACCCGCACAGATGATGCGGTAGGCTCTAAAGATGGCTTTATTTCACTTTATACATCAGCAAATAGCAACAGTAGCAACATCTTAGACTTACGCTTAAGAGATGACTCTTATGGTGTACGTTCACCTAGTTCAACAGATGTATCTGCTGCTAGTATTGTTCCTGGTGAGTTATCAACCGTTATTGCTACATGGGAATATCCAGGTGGCAATACTTCAGCAGGTTCTTTACCTGAAGTGTCTATCAATATAGACGGTGTTGATATTGTGACTTATACGGTTGCAGATACAAACCCAGAAGGCGGTGTATCAACTATTTCATTCCGTTTTGGCGACAATGGTACAGTTCAACCAGCTGAAGCGAACATTACAATTAACGAGTTTGCAGTATATAGCGATACAGCCGGTACCGCGCTTGTATATTCAGATGATTTCTCTGGCTATAGCGTAGATGACAGCCTAGATTCTGAACTAAACCCTAACTCGCCTTTTGCAAGTAATTCTGAAGATGTAATTGTTGAAGCATTTGATGATGGAACCGATACAGCAGGCTTGGGTAACAGTGGTAATAAGTATGCTCGCGTTTTAGATACACTTGATAGCGATACTGGTGAGTTACGCTTTGTACTTCCAGCAGAACAACCTGAAGGTAAAGTATCGTTCTCATTTGTGCGTACTGATGATAACGCAGGTAGTGCTGATGCATTCTTCTCACTGTTCAACTCCACAAATAGTAACTCAGGTAACATACTCGATTTACGAATTCGTGATAATTCATATCAAACACGTTCACCACAAGTTGACTTAGATACAATGACTTATGTTGTAACGCCTGGTATGGTGCACAAAGTTGAGGCAACATGGGCATATCCTGGAGGTAATACATCAGCAGGCTCGTTACCAGCGGTAAACTTGACTATTGATGGAGTGGCTTTCCCTGAGTATACAGTAAGTGATACAGATCCAGTCGGTGGTGTTGCCACAGTATCATTCCGTTTAGGCGGTAATAGTGCAACAACGCCTATTGACGCTCAGTTCTGGGTAGACGATCTGAAAATTTACTCGGATGTTGCGGGTACCACCCTAGTGCATGAAGATGATTTCGAAGCTTACGCAGATGGTTTTGACCTTAACAGCGGTGCAGATACACCCTACAACAGCAGAACATCAGAAGCGACAGTACAAACTGAACAATAAACTTCTAGTCAGTTAAACATTAAAAAGCCCGTGGCGACTTGCTACGGGCTTTCTGTTTTAATAGCAATAGCGGAAAAACTAGTGTAAAAATAGAATATTAAATGCGGCTTTTTAAGCTACCATTGAATTTGATATTTAAAAGGATAATTTATGTCTAGTTTCGTAGTGTTACTTTCCCTGTTTCTTTTTATAAGCTTTTCAATTAGTGCCGCTCAACAAACAACTTCCTCAGCACAATATATTTTGCAAGTTTCTAGTAATTTAGAATGTGATCAATTAATAATTGAATTAACGTCTCAATCTAACGACGCTGATTTTACCTTTGTATATAAAGACAATGCATTTGCTGCTTTACAACTTCCTTCTGGCAGTTATTCATATACAAATATAACCTGTGCACAAGGTAATGAAGAAAAACAATCTTTTGAAAATTTACTAACTGATTTACCCGCTTTCAGTTTGTTGGCAGGTAAAAAGTACTTTGCTGGGAAACTTATTGTTAAAAAACAAAGTGATGAACAAACAGACACACTGCCAGATGTCCTAGAAAATTGTACAAATATTATCAGTAATGCTAGGGGGGAGAGCAGTAGTGAATGCCGAGATGGTGCTGGGGTGAAAACAACTATTCCTAAACGTCAATCTATTCAGGTATTTGCGCCAATATTAGACGATGAATACGTTAATCAAATTCGCAATGCACTTAAAGTTGATAAGGCAGACCTGCTATATATGCCACTTGTCCCTACAAATAATTAATATAAATATCGCTAGTTATGATTTATATCAACAACCAGTATATTCTTACTTCCAATTATAAATGAGAACTATTATTATTCTTGTTAGTAGGCATGGCATTGTTAAAACATTTTCAATTGTCAGAAACGCTATTTTATTTTTAGAGAAGATTATTTTATGACTCTTTGGGAACTACCTAAAAAAAAGCAAGCACGAGTTACAAAGCTTGATGATTCAATGACCAGTGTTTTAAAAGTACGTTTAAATGAAATGGGATTTGTACCAGGAGAGCTTCTTACCTGCATGAAGCGCACGGCTTTTAATGGCCCTCTTGTCATTCAAATACAAGACTGTGTTTATACTTTAGATAGGCAGTTAGCAGAAAATATAGCGGTAGAATAGCGCCAACGCGCTACCCGCAAAACCTTTTTCACTCTAAGATACATTCGTAATTTTTAGGCGAGATATATTAGTAAAAAATTAATATAACCATCCTACATGTAAATCCTCAATATAAAAGAATCTGCTAAATGAAACGTATAATCCTTGTTGGTAAACCTAATTCAGGTAAGAGTTTGTTATTCAATCAACTTACCGGACTCAAACAGAAGGTTGCCAATTTTCCAGGGGTAACGGTTGAATTAAAATCTGGGAAATTTGAAGAGTTCGAGTTAGTCGACTTTCCTGGGACATATTCTTTATCTTCAATTTCAACCGATGAATCCATTGCAATTAATCAGTTACATGCTGCCATGAGCGACAAAAATACATGTTTAGTGGTGTGTAATTTAGATGCAACTAAACTTGAAAGATCATTAGTATTCGCACTTCAAGTGCAACAACTAGCAAAACAACATAATAAGTCAGTTGTGTTCTCGTTGAATATGGTCGATCAATTGACTCGATTTAGTCATCAAATTGATACCAAAAAGTTATCCAGTCAGCTTGGGTCTCCAGTTTATGCTTTGTCAGCCAAGTCTTTAGAAGGCCTATCTGAATTTTCAAGTGCATTAAAAGAGCATGCAAAACATCCAGAAACCGCTGTTATTCAGTGCCCCACTATCGATAATGACCAATCAGCCCGAGCGGTCAAGTTCGCAAAAGAACTAGCCAAAGAACACGCAATTAATCAAGATATTGCGCTAAAACAACAAAACTCGCTAGATTCCTTTCTTTTAAATAGCGTAGCAGGTGGCATTGTATTTTTAGCGATTATGTTCTTTTTATTCCAAAGTATTTTTACATGGGCGGCGCCACTAATGGACGCAGTAGAAAGCGGGGTTGGCTTTTTAGGCGAGTTAGTTGCCAGTCAGCTGTCTGTTGGTGTAGTGAATGATTTTTTGCAAGATGCAATTTTTGGTGGTTTCGGAGCTTTTCTTGTTTTTGTTCCGCAAATTATGGTTTTGACCCTTATTATAGGCTTGCTTGAAGATAGTGGGTATTTAGCGCGAGCAGCGTTAATTTGCCATAAACCACTCTCTTTGTTTGGTTTATCAGGTAGAAGCTTTATCCCGTACTTGTCTGGCCATGCTTGTGCTATCCCTGCCATTCTTGCCGCTAGAACCATAGAATCACCCCGAAAGCGACTCATTACTATGGTTACTGTGCCGCTAATGTCATGCTCTGCAAGACTGCCTGTTTACGCATTATTGATTGCGGTATTTGTGCCAAATGAAAGCTATTTTTATGGTTGGGTGAATTTACAAGGTGCCGTCTTTTTCTGCTTGTACTTTGGCGGAATCTGTATGGCATTAATTGTGAGCAAGTTGCTCAATACTTGGATGACCGCCAAAGACGCAGCCACTGATTTACCATTCATTCTAGAGCTACCTAGTTATCGTTTACCCCATTGGCGCCCGTTAATGTATAAGACCATTAATAGTGGTAAGCAATTTATTTATCGAGCGGCCCCAATCATTTTTATGGTGTCAGTCATTATTTGGGTACTGGGTTATTTTCCTAACAATGGTGATTTAGGGTCTTCTTATTTAGCATACTTAGGGAAAGTACTCGATCCAATTTTCGCACCTATGGGGTTAGATTGGCGATATACGGTTGCTATTTTAGTGTCATTCCTGGCTCGTGAGGTATTTGTTGGGGTATTGGGTACTCTATTTAGTATAGAAAACGCTGATGAAAACATAAATGGGTTAGCTCAACAGATTCAAGCTGATGGATTAACTTTAGCGTCTGCCATCGCACTTTTAATATTTTATGTGATTGCACTTCAATGTGTGGCAACGGTTGCCACTTTAAAAGGTGAAACATCAAAAAATCGCTATTCGTGGGGAATATTCGTTTTCTATGGCGTATTAGCATATTGTTTAAGCATGACGGTCTATTTCATTATTACTTAATATCATTTTAGTTATGTAAAGATACTGAGCTATTGGTTTATATTTTCGTTTACATTCAGCGTTAAGGCCTACTAAAAGCGTAGTTGCACACTTATTCAATAGCGTATATTCTTGCCCCATTTTAATAATCTTAGAGGCATGTAAATTATGACAATGTATGTGGTTGGGCATAAAGTCCCAGATTCTGATTCTATTTGTGGTGCAATTGCGATTGCATATTTGAAGAATCAAATAGGTGAAAGTGCTACGCCTGCAAGATTAGGTGAGCCATCTCCAGAAACACAATTTATTTTAGATAAGTTCGGTTTCGAAGCCCCAGAGCTGAAAATGAGCTACGCGGGTGAACAAGTCTATATTGTTGACCATACCGAAAAAACCCAAGCTCCAGACGACATCGACCAAGCAACGGTTGTTGGCGTTGTTGATCATCATAAATTAGGTGATTTGACAACTTCTACGCCATTAGAGTGTTGGATACGTCCAGTTGGTTGCAGTAATACAATCGTTAAAATGATGTATGACTTTTATAATGTAGAAATACCGAAAGATATTGCAGGCATTATGATGTGCGCAATTTTAAGCGATACAGTTATATTCAAATCACCTACATGTACCACTGCCGATATTAAATGTGTTGAAGCTTTAGCAGAAATTGCGGGTATCGAAGATTACAAAGGTTTAGGCATGGAAATGTTTAAAGTGAAATCTGCAGTTGAAGGCACACCTGTACGTGATCTTGTTATGCGTGATTTTAAAGACTTTAACATGAACGGTAATTTAGTTGGTATTGGCCAGCTAGAAGTGATTGACCTTGCTGTATTTGATGATATTAAAGACGATTTAGCTGCTGACATTGCCAAACTAAAAGAAGAGGGTGGCAGACACTCAGTTCTATTATTGCTTACCGATATTATGAAAGAAGGCTCTGAGATGCTGATTGTGTCTGACGATGAAGGCATCATTACCAAAGCGTATGAAGCAGCGCCAGAAGGCGGAAAACTTTGGTTGGATGGTGTACTTAGCCGCAAAAAGCAAGTAGTCCCGCCTCTTCAAGATGCATTTGCATAAATCATTTAGCTGTATATAAAAACCCGCAAATAAGTTTGCGGGTTTTTATTACATTGTTGCAATCAATTCAAATTACCAATCTTCTGTAAACACTCAAGATCCGCCTGAGCTAAATGCTTGCCCATTTGTCATTATCAAGCAAAATCAAAAACCGTTTTAGTGGCGTTTCTTTTTAGGTTTCCATTGAGCAACCTCGTTATGGGGTTGGTCACTACTAAAGCGTGTTAATCCTTTTTGACCTTTATTTTTACCGCCTTTTGCATAGGCTTTATTACGAGAGCGTTTTTCAAACTCTTTGTGTTGCTTACCTTTCAATTCATTTCTGGATTCATGGGGAACCAAACATTTCGGTCCATCGCCAATTAAATAAGGTTTACCCATTTCAATTAAGGTTTTACGTAATAAAGGCCAATTAGCTGGATCATGATAACGCAGAAACGCGCGGTGCAATCGTCGATGAATTTCACCCTTAGGAACTTCTACCACTTCACTTTTATGATTCACTTTATGGATAGGATTTTTATTTGTGTGATACATGGTTGTAGCGTTAGCCATGGGGGAGGGGTAGAAATTCTGTACTTGGTCAAGTTTAAAGTTACGTTCTTTGAGCCAAAGCGCAAGGTTGAGCATATCTTCGTCTTTGGTGCCCGGGTGAGCCGATATAAAGTAGGGGATTAAGAATTGTTCTTTGCCTGCTTCTTTGGTGTATTTATCGAACATTTCTTTGAACTTATCATATGTGCCCATACCTGGTTTCATCATTTTATCTAATGGGGCTTTTTCGGTGTGCTCAGGTGCTATCTTTAAATAGCCACCCACATGATGAGTCACAAGTTCCCTGACATAGTTTGGGTCTTCAATGGCTAAGTCATAGCGTACACCAGAGGCAATGAGTACTTTTTTAACGCCATCTACTTTCCTAGCTTTTTTATAGAGTTCAACTGTTGGGGTTTGGTCGGTATCTAAATGACCGCATATATCTGGCCAAACGCATGATAAGCGCCTACATGTTTGCTCCGCTTTAGGGCTCTTACATCTTAATTTATACATATTGGCGGTGGGGCCGCCTAGGTCTGAAATAACACCTGTGAATCCTGGTACTTTATCGCGTATTTCCTCTATTTCGCGAATGATAGATTCTTCAGAGCGACTTTGAATGACGCGGCCTTCATGCTCAGTAATAGAGCAAAACGTGCATCCACCGAAACATCCTCGCATAATATTAACGGATGTTTTAATCATGTCATAAGCAGGTATTTTTGCCCCTTTATAACTTGGGTGAGGCACGCGTGCGTAAGGTAAATCAAACACTGCATCCATTTCTTCGGTTTCAAGTGGGAAAGCCGGTGGATTTATCCATACAATGCGATCACCATGTCTCTGTGCTAACGCACGTGCACAGCCTGGGTTAGTCTCTTGATGTAATATCCTAGAAGTATGTGCGTAATGGGTTTTTTCTGCTCTAACTACATCGTAAGGCGGTAGGAGAACGTAGGTTTTTTCCCAAGGCTTTCTGCGCTTAGTTTTTGATGTAAAGGGCTGCACGACTATAGGTTTGGCTTTTTCAGCCTCTGCGTTTTTTTGTGCTTCTTTTTCAGCCTCTGATTGAAGCGCACACTTATCTTCAATATATTCATATGGACTGGTAATAGGGTCTATTTTTCCAATAGTATCAACATGAGTAGAATTTACGCCTTGCCAGCCTGGTAGGGGGTCTTTTCTAATCACCGCAGTACCGCGGATATCTTGCATTTGGTCAATGGTCTCACCGGCGGCAAACCTGTGCGCCATTTCAAGCAGAGGCCTTTCTGCATTGCCAAACATCAGCATATCTGCTTTTGAATCAAATAAAACTGAGCGCCTAACTTTATCCGACCAATAATCGTAATGCGCTATTCGGCGTAAACTTGCTTCAATACCACCTATTACCACGGGCTTTTTATAGGCTTCTTTGCAACGTTGTGTATATACGGTAACTGCTCGATCAGGTCGTTTGCCGCCCTCGTTATTAGGCGTATAGGCATCGTCATGACGGATTTTTCTATCAGCCGTATAACGATTGATCATCGAATCCATATTGCCAGCAGTTACACCAAAAAATAAGGTAGGTTCACCCAGTTGCATAAAATCTTTTTTAGAGTGCCAATTCGGTTGAGCAATAATACCTACTCTAAAACCTTGAGCTTCAAGTGTTCGGCCAATTACCGCCATGCCAAAACTTGGGTGATCAACATAGGCATCACCCGTTACCAAAATAATATCGCAACTATCCCAGCCTAGCTGGTCCATTTCTTTTCGAGACATAGGTAAGAAAGGAGCAGGGTCAAAGCAACTTGCCCAATATTTTGGAAATGAAAAGAGACCGCGCTCAGCCTTCATTCTAGGCGTTTGAGTTTTTCTTAAAGAAGGACTAGCAGACATAGGATTTTGCTCGGTGTAGATTATGATGGCTAAACGAATTTATATTAATTCACTTAACTCTCGTTAACCACGAGTATATCAGATTTATTAATATGAAGAGAAAATCTATTTTTCACCCTCAAAAGTGTTTGGATATTGAGCAGTTTGGCAGTAAAGACATACTTGAAAAGCTTAAAATATGGATTTAGGTTAATTTATAAATCACAGCAGGATGCAATTGATATGTTGAGTTGGACGAATATAACTGTAAAAAGTCGTGACAATGCTCAATTTAAGCGTAAAAAAAGTCCCATTATAACATGGGACTTTAAAAGAGCTTTTCTCACATATTGTTCAGTGTAAAGCATGCAAGCTACTTTACATTGAACTTATAGAGGTGAATTTAAGCTTTACGACGCGACCTAGAAGCAAGGCCTGCAACAGCTAATCCAACTAGTATGATTATGCTTGGAGCTGAAACAGGATTTGAATCACTAATTTCGAATTGAACGACGTCTTCAGACTCAAAAATACCGCCTGAAGCAATAACCGAACCATCAACAGAAAGTGTATATTCACCCAATCCAAAACCACAGCAAATTCCGTCTCCAAAAGAGTCTAGTAAAATAAACGTGTATAAATTAGGTGATAAATCCCACACAAATTGCCAAGGACCCGGTGCTTCACCAGCGAAATCACCGGGTAACACAAAGCCATCGCCAAAACCTATTGGTGAACTAGCCGCAACATCGTATGCCTCTCCAGCAAAAATATTAGACTGGTCGGCACCATCGGCCCAAATTCCAAAAGATGTTTCACTAGGGAAATCATCAAAAGTGATGTCTAAAACAACTGGAGCAGCATTTGCGTATGAAGCAAAAACTAAAAACATGAAAACACTTGCAAGTTTGTGTATTTTTTTCATAAAAATCCCTATTTTATTGTTATAAATTTTTTGATTGTGCAACCATTAATAATTATGCGATATTTATGCGATATTTATGCGATTTTATTGAAGGCTTTGTTTGCAAAGAGTTTCATAAAAACGTCATTAAAAATTTTGAAATATTACATAGATGTAGATTGTATGTTTAGCACACTATAACTTTAAGTCGATTATTAAGTTTTAGCAATAGCAAGTATTACGATTATTTAAAATTAAATTCTGTTTATTCAAATAATGAATATTTATTATAGAAAGAAATGTTTGCAGTATTGCTAAATATTATTGAGTGCTGAAATACTCAAACTTAATGTTTTTGTTTCACCACTTTTTTGGTTTATGGGTATTTGCTTTAATTTGGAATATTATTTGCCAAATTCAGTCATTAACAACTTTAAAGATAAGTGCAATTAATATAAATCAGATTGTGATGGGCATGACTCTGTTTCGTCCAAGTGTTTTAGCTTGATATAACATACCGTCAGCTCTTTCAACTAGGGCGGCAGCTTGTTCTTCATTGTTTTTTTGAGCAGCTCCTACCGATACGCTTACATCGCCTATGGTCTTGCCTGTGCGGCGATCTTTAACCAATATTTTTTCAACAGTTCGCCTCATGTAATCAGCCACATGTAACGCTTTTTTCAAATCAGCACCGGGCATTAATACTACAAATTCTTCGCCTCCATAACGAAATACCTGTGCATCTTCGCGGCAACATGATTGCAGCTTTTTTGCTACGGCTTTTAAAACTAAATCTCCCATTAAGTGACCATAGTTATCATTGATTTTTTTGAAATGATCAATATCGACTATTAATACTGAAAGCACATCAATATCAATTTTACTTTCTATTTCAGAGTCGAAGTAACGCCTATTACATAGGCCGGTAAGCGCATCATAGAGTGCATCGTGTTGACTCTCTTTTAGTTTCTCTTTGAGCGAGGCGATTTCTTTTTCTGCTTTTATCAGTGAGCCGTTGAAGGATATTGTTTTTTGTCTAATTGTTCGTAATTCACCAACCATGTTGCGAACTAATGCAACCACTTCTTCAACTGAAAGCCCTTCGTTTTCAACCTTGCTCAGTTCGTCTAAGTTCACATCCATAAAGGATTTAAATTCATCAGTATCTGATTTTGTGTCCTTCATAGATTGTGACACTTCTAATAGCATGGCCTCTAAACTCTGCCTTAATTCCCAAGCGTCTATTTCTTCTTTTTCGGTTAAATAATTCCGATACAACTCTTTGGTTTTAGCACTTGAAAGCGTATAGCCTTTAGTTAAATGCTCATCTATTTGTGCATTTAATTGTTCTGAGTCGTTCGACACATAAGTATACCAAAGTGCATAATTAGTCGGGACAGCTGACAATTTGTGTTTTAACAGCAATGGCACAGTCTGCTTGAGGGTTTGAAATGATTTTTCTAGGTCGCCTTTTGCCATCTATAATATCCCGTGTGTTTAGTGCATAAAAATGCTCATCAGATATCTAGAATAAGCGACAACTCTCATCTATACAATACATGTTGTTTGCAATATTGAGAAGGCAAAGCTAATCTAACTATTTGTGTATACTGCAAAGTTAAATGACACAAGCTTGTAAAATAAAATGACCTAATAAAATTAGGTAGAACAAACGATTACCTGATAGTTTATGTAAATTGAATAATGTGAAAAATAATGGAATCCATCATGTTGCGTTGTGCGTTTTTAAGTACCGATAATTTAGAAGAATTTTTTGTTTATGATGATTTGGTTAAACCTTACTTGGAAAAGCTTGGTTGGGAGGTGGAAGATGTTTCATGGCATGACAAAAACTGCAACTATAACCAATATGATTTGGTAGTGGTAAGAAGTACCTGGGATTATCAAGCTCACGCGAATGAATTTTTAGCGACGTTAGAAAGAATAGAGAAATCGAGTGCTAGACTCGAAAATCACTTTCAATTACTAAAATGGAATTTTTCTAAGTCTTATTTGAAAGATTTAGAAAACAAAGGGGTGCCTATTTTACCCACCATTTGGCTCAATGAATTTGATTTTCAATTGGCTAACGACGCTTTTTCTTATTTTGATACTAATGAAATAATCATTAAGCCGTTAGTCAGTGCTAATGCTGATTTTACTTACCGACTGACTCCAAATCAGCTTGCAGAAAACAGTCAAATTATGCGGGAACAGATCGCAGGTAAAGAGCTAATGGTACAATCTTTTGAATCATCAATTTTAGAAATTGGTGAACACTCACTATTTTATTTTAACCATGCTTATAGTCACTGTATCAAAAAGCGTCCTGGTAAAGGTGATTTTAGGGTACAAGAGGAACATGGTGGTGAATTGTTTTCGGTCGAGCCAACTCAAGACATGCTGAATTTAAGTGAGCAAACCTTGAATGCACTTCCTGAGAAAGCACTTTATGCCCGGGTAGATATACTTCAAACTAGCAAAGGGTTGGCAATTATTGAGGTAGAGTTAATTGAGCCATCGTTATATTTTAATATGGATAGTCAATCTCCTGAGCGATTTGCGCATGCTATACACGATTTACATTACCAAAAGTAAACCGGCTATAAGAAGTTATAACAGCGTTATTGAAACAAAACAGGTTTGTTTAGTGCAACAGAACCAAAGGACGAATACTATAAATGTTAGAACAATCACATCTCTTAAACGTTGCTTTAGCGCAAATTGCACCCGTTTGGCTAGACAAGCAGGCAAGTATTAAAAAAGTTGAGCAAGCGATAAGTGAGGCTGCTGAAAAAGGTGCTGAGTTAGTTACCTTTGGTGAATGTTTATTACCGGGCTACCCTTTTTGGCTAGATTTTACTGGTGGCGCTGAGTTTAATTCATCTAAACATAAAACTATTCATGCACATTATTTACATCAAGCGATTAACATTGAGCAAGGCGATTTAAATTCAATTTGCCAACTTGCTGCACAATTAAAAATAGGCGTTATTCTAGGGATCGCAGAGCGAGCTTCAGATAGAGGCGGTCATACCATCTATTGTTCACTTGTGTACATAAATGCTTTGGGTACTATTTTAAACGTACATCGCAAACTCATGCCGACATATGAAGAGCGTTTAGCATGGGGACAAGGCGATGGACATGGCTTACGTACTTTTAAAATCAAAGACTTTACTATGGGTGCACTTAATTGTTGGGAAAATTGGATGCCGCTCGCCCGAGCATCACTCTATGCTCAAGGTGAAGACTTGCATATTGCTAGCTGGCCAGGTGGTGATCACAACACGCAAGACATCACTAAGTTTATAGCAAAAGAATCAAGAAGCTTTGTGGTTTCTGTTTCGGGATTAATGCGGCAACAGGACTTTCCTGAAACCACCCCCTATATTGAAGAAATACTAGCCAAGTCTAAACCACTTTTAGCGAATGGTGCGTCTTGTGTTGCTGCCCCAGATGGTACATGGTTACTAGAGCCGCAAGTAGGCAACGAAGGCGTGTTTGTGGTTGAAATTGACCATCAGCAGGTAAGAGAAGAAAGGCAGAACTTTGACCCAGTTGGGCATTATTCTCGCCCTGATGTAACGCAGTTGCATGTTAACAGAGAACGGCAAAATACCGCTAAATTCAAAGACTAACTACTACTTTAAATGGTCTGGGTCGAATTGATGGCCCAGCTTACTTGTTTTAGTGCGTAAGTAACCTTTATTATCTTTTGTTACGCCATGGTCAATAGCCGTTCTTGCATTCACTATAATGCCCATACTAACTAACGCTTGTACCTTTTTAGGATTATTCGTCATAACATCGACTTTTGTAATTCCTAATGTATCCAGCATCAGTTTACATATGCTGTAGTCACGTAAATCAGCATCAAATCCAAGATGCTCGTTCGCCTCTACAGTGTCGTATCCTTCATCTTGTAGACTATATGCTTTTATTTTGTTGATTAAGCCAATACCGCGCCCTTCTTGTCGCAAGTATAAAAGCACACCAAAGCCTTGTTTGGCTATATTTTCAAGTGCTCGTTCAAGCTGAAAACCACAGTCACATCGAGTACTAAACAGTGCATCACCAGTTAGACACTCAGAATGAATTCTAATTGGTACAGCTACACCTTTATCCCAATTACCAAAAGATAAAGCGACATGTTCTTGTCCGGTTTTGGTTTCTACAAACCCATGTATGGTGAAATCCCCAAAACGAGTTGGGAGTTTAGCCTTGCTAACAAATTCATAGTCTGGCAATTGTGAAGTCATGTATTCATATCTTTAGTATGTCTTAGCATTACCCGATAGCTAAGTTGGTCTCTCAAAGGTTGTTCTAATATAGGGGCGGTTTCTTTAATTACAATGATTGAAAAGTAGATTAAATAATTAGTTGTAAATAATTCAACTTGCCAATTTATTCGATTGGTTGGGTTACATCATAATCTTCATATTGGCTGAGCGGGGTAGGCTCTGCTATACAATAACCCTGAGCATAATCTACTCCTAACTTGCCAATTTGGACCATAATATCAGAAGTTTCAACAAACTCTGCAACAGTTTTAATTTTCATCGCTTCCGCTACATCTTTAATTGAGGTTACCATTGCTAAATCGATGGGGTCATGCAAAATATCTCTGATAAAATTGCCGTCTATTTTTACAAAGTCCACGGGCAAGTGTTTTAAATAGCTATAACTTGAAAAACCACTACCAAAATCATCTAACGCAAAAGTACACCCTAACTTTTTAAACGTATGCATAAAGTCAACAGCGTCATTCATTTTAATAATAGCCATTGTTTCTGTTATCTCGAAACAGATTTTTTCGTATGGAATATTATATTTCTCGAATGCATTTTTTAAGAAGAACTGAAAATCATCATCAGATAATGAAAGGCCTGAAAGGTTAATATTGGCTTTACCTAATTTTTCTATATGTTCAGGATGGAGTTGTAACCATTTAAAATACTGCTCTACCACTTGTTTGTCTATTTTGTTACTTATATGAGCTTTCTCAGCACTTGGCATAAAAAACTCTGGTGCAACTAAGTCACCGTCTTTTGTTCTAAGGCGAACTAAAATTTCATAATAATTAAGAACGTCTGTTTGATTAAGTGGACGGTAGTGTTGATAGAATAACTCCAAACTTTCATCTTTAATTGCTACTTTAACTTCGTTTACCCAGAATAAATCTCGTTTGTAGCTTGAATTCATACCTAAATCTGCTGAGTAGATATGGATTTGGTCTCGACCGCCTTCTTTCGCTATTAAGCACGCGGTATCTGCATATCCAAGTAATTCTTCACCGCTAGGGATAGAGACACTATAGGGTGCAATGCCAATGCTAACACTTTGATTAAAATTGTGCTTATCCCACTTAAACTCGAAAGCTCTTACTTTATCTAAGATATTGGAGGCTATATTGCGTAATTCATTACTATGTTCAAATTCAATTAGTAGCGCAAATTGGTCCGCGCTTAGTCTAGCAAATGGATATTTTTCTCCTACAACTGAAAATAGTTCGTGAGAAAGCTCTTTAATAAATATGTCTCCAGCCGAATGGCCACAGGTATCATTAATTACCTTAAATTGATCAACGTCCATATATAACAATGCAAATTTCTGATCTTTCACGTATTTTTTTATTCGTTCATTCATTAAATGGATAAAATGCCTGCGATTGAATAAGCCTGTTAGTTGATCATGACTATTAAGATATTGCAGGTTAGTTTGGTGCAAGCGCCTTTCTGTGATATCAAATAAGGAACCAAAATGAAGTTGTTCGTCATTTACTTTCTGCAATTGGCATGAAATTGAAAACCAGAATTGTATACCGTCAGAACGCTTACCTTTTACTTCTTTGCCTAGTACGGTTTGTTGAATACTTAACTCTCCCAACAGAATATCAGCGTCTTTAGAGTTAGAAAAAATATCACTTAAATTCGCTTTTGAGGCTAAGAAATCTTCGCTATTTTTATATCCAAATAACGCACACATAGCTGGATTAACATGTATTAACGTACCATTTGGTAAAGCAGTATATAAACCTTCCGCAGCATGTAAAAATAAATCGTTATACTGCTTTAGTTGTTTAATTTGCTGGCCTTGTTTCATAATCCAACGAGTTTGTACTGATTGCTCACGGCTAATAATCGCTACCCCAATTAACATGACACCTAAACATGTGAATGCAAATGGAAACGGTGCGGTATAGGAAAGGTGAGAAGTGGCATCAAGGAAATTACCTAGCTCAAGCAAACCAACTGCTCCAAGCGATATCCAGCCAAGAAAGTAGATACATGCACTTCTAATATCTAAGCCTTTTCTATAAACAATTGTTGCGATGATTTTGCTGGTAAAAAATAAAACCGAAAATGCCATTAAACCAATCAATTGATAAAAATCGGGTAATAAAAAGATGCCAACTACAGGCAAACTTAGCAGAAAATAATGCGCTCGTAACCACCATTTAGCGATAGGTTCAAACACAATTTTGGTAATTTTTATAGCCGCAAATAACGTTACAATTAAACTTACGCTAGTTAATTCGGCTGTTAATGAAGGCAACAAAAATAACGCTGGCAGAATGCCCTCTGCACTAAGCATGGTGGTCATGGCACCTACTGCGAACACGCAAAACCAAAATCTAGCGGGCGCATTACGCAATACATAAGTTAACAAAAAGTAAGTTGCTAATAGTGATAAGCCCCCACTCATAGCACCTAATAAAATCAATCGAATACTTGTTTCTTGGCTATAGACTTGTGTTTGCCACAACTCTAAGGGAACAAGTGCATAGCCATCATCCTCTACTCTAATATACACGGTGTAGGTTGATTCGCTACGCGAGAGTATTTCCATTTTGAAGTTACGGCGGCTGAGGTTTTTTGATTGAGTTTGGGGGTCTTGTGATCGACCGCTTTGTGTAATTCGCCCTTGTTCATCCAATAAGTAGACATCTACAGCGTCTACGAAGATACTGCCTGCAATAAGCGTTAGCATTCTATTGCGAGAAGTATTGTTAGAGATTTGAAATTTTATCCAAAGAACGGAGTCTTCTGGAATATCAATTTGCTTTGCATGAGGTTGCCAATCAGTTAAATTTTGTACGTCTGATAATAAAGTAGACGATGGAGTGAAATGATGTTTTGAATAAGAAGTTAAGTTGACAGCTGAATCGAAGTTAGCACTTACTTCACTTTCTTGGGCGAGTGTTTTCGCAGAAAAGTTTATTAAAATTAAAACACTTAAAATAGTAAGAAAATATTGCAAAACAATCTTTTAGTGATGAAATTGAAGATGTATTTAGCCAGAAAATGCCTGACTAGTGAAGTGTAAAAATACTAATATGTCAAAATAATTTACATTAACTTCGTTTTAGAGTGGCTAAAAGCACCCGATATAAGCGATCTAGCTTACATTCATCAACACTACTGGGTTCTATCCAAGCTAATTCAATCAGTTCATTGATGCGTAAAATAAATACAGAATTTTCAAAATTTATGCAGCAACCACTTGTATCGCCTGAATATTCATATTCCGAAATAGTAATTTGGTGATTGCCTTCAATACTATGTGCAAATTGCTTTATCCATTCTTCATGTCGAAAAAAAGGGAAAGTTTCTAATTCAAATTCAATGTTCCCATTATGGACCTTTAGTTGCATAACGTTTGTCAATTTTCATCCTTATTAAGTGCCACAAAATGTTTTAAAGTGCTGAGTAAAGTTTGTATTTGCTGGCAGTATATATCTGCTCGGGGCATTACTATTTTCAAATGGTTGGTTAATAACCTTATAAAGGTTATTAAATTCGTCAAAATTATCTAGCGTTGCTGCATCAGTGAGGGCTTGTTCTACGTTATGGTTTCTTGGTATGACTACAGGGTTTGCGTTAGCCATTGTTTTTATAGCTTTTTGTAAGCTTGAGTTGGTTTGGTCAATTGTATCTGCTATGTTTAATGCGGCTAAATATTCAGTAAACCATACTTTAAAGTTTTCATTATTATCAATAAGCTCCCCGTACTCAAATGCTTCATTTTTCAGTAAGTTACCTATGTATAACCAAGAAAGTGTAAAATCGGCCTTATTGTCTTGAATAATATCAAGGAAGCGATTGATTAACGCTATCTCCCTTTCCATTGTTTGGTTGTCTACCTCAGTATGAAAACCAAGTTTTGCTCGCATGGCTTGATGCCACGAAACTTTATACTGTTTGCCAAAATCAGTGACTGATTGAGTAGCAATATCAATAGATGCTTGCTCGTCGTCAGATAATAGCGGAAGCAGGGTTTCAGCTAACCTTGCTAAATTCCACTGCGCAATGGCGGGTTGGTTTTGGTATGCATAGCGACCTTGATGGTCAATTGAGCTAAACACCGTTTCTGGATGATAGGCTTCCATAAATGCACATGGACCATAATCTATTGTTTCACCAGATATACACATATTATCAGTATTCATAACACCGTGTATAAACCCAACAGACATCCATTTCGCAATTAATTCAGCTTGCTTATTAACAACACAATTTAAAAAATTAATATAAGGTTTATCAGTTTTACTACATTGGGGGTAATGACGAGCAATTGCATAGTCAGCTAGTTTTTTAACACCTTCTTCTCTTGCGTAGTTAGATACGAATTGAAAGGTTCCTATGCGAATGTGACTTGCTGCCGTTCTGCATAAAATAGCGCCAGGCTCCATAGACTGCCTATAAACATCTTCATTTGTTTTCACCACCGCTAGGCTTCTAGTTGTGGGAATATTAAGTGCATGCATTGACTCAGCTATTAGAACTTCGCGTAACATGGGGCCTAGAGCTGCCTTGCCGTCTCCGCCCCGGCTAAAAGGTGTTCTACCCGACCCTTTAAGACATAAATCATGTTTGTGGCCACTTAAATCGATGTGTTCACCAATAATTAAGGCTCTGCCATCACCAAGCTGGGGATTATAATGTCCAAATTGATGGCCTGCATAGGCTTGTGCATGCGCTTTCGACGTTAAACTATTGCCAGCAAAAAAGTCACCTAATGCTTGTGAATCATTATTTCCTAAGTTTAAATTTAACGATTCATCTAAATCAGAATTAAAGAAAACTAATTCTGGATTATCTATTTTATCTGGTGAGCTTTCGATAACAAACTCGTTTAAAGCTGCTGAATAAGTGTGAGTAAAGTCTATATTCATATTGATACGCTTAGGTGGTTAGTAAATGCCTATATAGCTTTTACTGGATAAGCGTGAAATAAGATGAATTAAAGCGTGTAGTGCACGCTTTAATTCATAATAAAGCTAGTTAGTTTGGTAGAGATTAGCGTTCTTGATACTAGTAAAATCGTTAAACTTGACGCCTTGTTGCTGTAAAACTAAGTTTATTTTTTTACTAATCCATTGCCTGATATAAAAAGGCTGGTTCGGCACAAAGTGATGGATAGTGTGAGTCTTGCCAAAATTAAAACAGAAGAGATGGAAAGGCATAAACCACTTACTAGTTAAAACGTGTGTTTGTTCTTTTATATTTGTCACGCCACCGTAGTAGTGCATAGAAGAGGTGACGAAATTAAGAGAAGTTGAGCGTAGAATGTTAGGAAGCACTAACACAATCATTAAAAATTCGAACACATTTACAACAGGCATCACTATGCTTGGTGTATAAGTTTCCATAGGAATAAATAAATTCAAACCGTGATAAATAATCATACTGTAAAGTACAACAAAATATGCAGTTGCTATTGGGAAGGCCGCGTGAAATACCTTGGAGAAGCTAAAACCCTTAATTTCTTTTTCATACACTTTGCGAAATAAAATTAGACCAAGTAGTCCATCCATTATTACTAACAAGCGTTTAAACGGGTTTTTAATACCGTTACCCACCAAACGCTCTTCTAAATCTTGATCTGTCCCTGAAACCTGATGATGATAAAGGTGCATTTTCCTTCTAAACCAAGGATTAACAGTGTTTGGCCGCATTATCCATACTACTAGCATCATGAAATTATGAATAAGTGGTAATTTGCTAAAATATTGACGATGGATTAAGTCATGCTCTAACTCATGCGATATAGACGCAACCATGGCAATTAAAATGATGGTTAACCAAGCGGGTATAACCGCATGGTAATACAAAGCACCAAGCCCAACCATGGCCGCAACAGAAAGTATAAGGATGGCCATGCCTATGGTGTTTTGATGTGCTAAAAAGCTATATTTTTTTCGCAGAGCTTGCTCTTCGCTTCTTATAGCGCTAATGATAGCTTTAATTTGCTCTCTAGTTTGTACAGTGGTCATTTTATATCATCTGGTTAAATTGTGCGGTTAACGGAAAATCAATATGCGTTTATTAGATTCATTACTGGTAAGTTTACCTTCATACCCCAAAATTTGTTCATATTTAAACAAGTAATATAAGTTCTAAATGTAACTTATATTTTACTATCAAATTTATACCCTTCTTCTTGTAGCACGTCCAATGCGGCTCTGAATGCTTCTTGAGTTGCTGGCGCTCCACAATATAGGGCTGAATGTAGCAGTACTTCTTTTATTTCATCTACTGAGCAACCGTTATTTAAAGCACCTCGAATATGTCCCTTCAGTTCGGTGGGCGCTTTTAATGCTGTTAACATTGCAATAGTGCACAGTGAACGAGTTTTAAGAGAAATCCCTTCTCGTTGCCATGTACTTCCCCATGCATGTTCATTGATCCAGTTTTGTAACTCTGAATTAAATGAATTTACATTGCTCATAGCGCGATCCACAAACGCCTCGCCCATTACTTGCTTACGTTTTGCAATCCCATTATCTAAGTCTGCTTTCGACATATTACTAAATTTTGATTCTAAAGTAATAATAATACTTTAAATACAAGTAGCCACAATATGACCTTTGTTTTAGATTCCACTATTTAAGAAATTTTATGCTTAATGGATATTGCCAAAGTTCACCTTGATTCGCTTTTATCGCGCCAAGGACTATAAATACCAATCCTGCGATAGCAAGCGCTATGTAACCAAATACGCCAATAATAACAAAGGTTAAGATAAAACAAATAAAGCCATATATTAACGCGCTCAATATCCAGTTAATTATTACCTTTCCATGTTTGTCAACTTCACCGAATTTATCCTTGTTGGTTGCCCACATCACAATTGGTAAGATCAATCCGCCAAACGGAATAATAAACCCAGCTAACTGGCTCAAATGCATTAGCATCAAGAATGTGTTGAGTTCTATGCCCCAAGGTTGCTCCTTCGTTTCCATATTTAATCCTTTGAATTAATTGTGTGAGCCACGTATTGTGCGTTAATTAATAGTTGATTAGTTTAGTATCTATAAGCTATATCATCAATGAGTTTACATTGGTATGTTTGCAATTTTACTACGGTATAGTTTGGTATATATGAATAATATGCCATATTTAACTCATACAAATTATCGGAATCAAAATGATTAAAAATAACCTTCAAATGTTTACAAGAGGCGTAAAAGTGTTAATTAAACAAGACTCAGGCATTGCCAGCAAATTACCTTTACGTTTCAAGGCTAAAATTTTTTTGTTATGTCTAAGCATGCTTAGTGCTTCAGCTTGCGCTGATAATAAATTAACGCCTAATTTAGAGGCGGGAAAGCAGAAGTCTGCTATTTGTGGACAATGTCATGGTATAGACGGCATTGCTATTATTCCAATTTATCCTAATTTAGCCGGTCAAAAACAAGGGTATACTGAGTTGCAATTAATGGCTTTTCGTTCCGGGCAGCGAATAAATGCTGCAATGACACCTCATGCTAGGAATTTGACCGACCAAGACATAGTCGATTTAGCCGCTTATTACGCCAGTTTGGATCCGAGAGGAAAAACAAAAGATGAAAAATAGGTAACCTTTTTTAATGTGCCTTTTAGTTTGATTTAGCGTAACTAAAATTATATGTGTTAAGCATTTGTAACAATAATTGAAAGGAAAAGGATTGAACGTGAAACTATTGATAATTGCCTTAGGTATTCTGACAT
>DDIL01000171.1 GCA_002338515.1 Glaciecola sp. UBA1851
AAAAAAAATCCGTTAGCCTTAGATGAACAAAAAGCGGTAAAACGACACGTTGAACATACCCTCAACTTAATGGCCCCATTAAAATTAGATAGCGAGTTTTTATTGGCTATAGAGCAACATCATGAAAGGCTAGATGGTTCAGGTTATCCTGCTGGTATAAAAAGCGCCAATATCCATAAATATAGTCGTATGCTAGCCATTGTTGATGCTTATGACGCTATGACTTCTCAACGACCTTTTCAAATGCCCATTGCACCTAAACAGGCCATGCAAAGATTGTGTGGATCAGGCAGTGGGTTCGACCCTAAGTTAGCCATGCAATTTATAAAAAGTATTGGGCCTTTTCCGGCGGGAAGTTTAGTGGTTTTATCGTGCAATAAAGTTGGGTTGGTTACGCACGTAAATAAACATATACCTGACTACCCCAAAGTGAAGCTGTTTTATGATGTGAAAGGCGCGCACTTTATTGAACCAAAAGAAATTGACCTCGCTAAGATTAATAACTTAGCTGCAGCTGAAAGAAAGGTCAGTATTGTTCGACCTGTTTTGGCTAGTGAGTATGGCATTACCCGCGAGCATTTGTTTGACCTAAACTAAAAAAAGGCGATAAAAGCTTAACTTTGAGAGGAGGGTTGACTAAAGTACTAGAATGAAAGTGTGAAAAATATGTTATCAATACCACATCATTCTTACGTTATGCTACTACTCAGGCTGCTATATTACTTGTAGCCAAGGAACCCCTTATGCCCGCTAATGTTATCAACGCAGATAAATCAAAACCTAGCCCCATTGAGGTTGTCAATGTGTCTGAAAAACGGGTTGGTTTATTTGTTACTTGCCTAGTGAATACTATGCGTCCATCAATTGGTTTTGCGTCTTTGGCATTGCTTGAGCAAGCAGGGTGCAAAGTGGAAGTGCCAGAATTACAATCGTGTTGTGGACAACCTGCATTCAATTCTGGTGACGATGAAGGAACGCGACAAATTGCTTATAAAACAATAGAGCAATTTGAGCATTTTGATTACTTGGTTGTACCCTCAGGCTCTTGTGCTGCAATGATTAAGAAAAATTTCGTTGAAGTACTGAAAGACGATCCAAAATGGTGTGCTCGTGCTCAGCACTTAGCCAGCATTACACATGAATTATTATCTTTTCTAGTTGATGTTTGCCAATTTAAACCAAGTGATGTGTCGTTAGATGGCACCTTTACCTATCATGATAGTTGCTCGGGCTATCGTTCACTTGGCGTATACGAACAACCTAGAAAGCTTTTACAACAAGTTAAAGGCTTAACCCATAAACCACTGAATGGACACGCAGAATGTTGTGGCTTTGGTGGGACATTTTGCGTCAAATATTCAGACATCTCCGATGCAATCGTGCAAGAAAAAACAGAAAACATTTTAGACACAAATGCTGACTATTTATTGGGCGGCGATATGGGCTGTTTAATGAACATGGTAGGGAAACTCAATAGAGAGGGCCACAAAAAAATAAAAGCTTTACACACAGCAGAAGTACTTGCAGGTATGACTGAACAGGTGCTTGGAGCAAAAGATGCAAATAAATAAACAAGATCACAAGCCAGAAAATTTTAAAAAAAATGTGGAAAAAGCCTTAGCCCAACCTGACTTAAAATCTATTATCCGCCGCACTACCGACAAAGCAGAGAACAAAAGAGCACAAGCGGTTATCGATTTTCCTGAGTTTGAAAAAGCCCGTACTCAAGGTCAAAAAATTAAAGACCATACTATTAAATATATGGGTCACTACTTAGCTGAATTTGAAAAGCACGCCGCAGCACAAGGTAATATTGTGCACTGGGCAAGTACCGCAGAAGAAGCGTCAAAAATTGTCATGGATATTTGTCGTTCGCATGAGGCTAAAAAAGTCACACGCAGCAAATCTATGTTAGGCGAGGAAATTGGGTTAACTCATGCTTTTGATAATTCAGACATAGAACGAATTGAAACAGACCTTGCTGAGCATATTATTCAACTCGCAGGTGATCCCCCATCTCATATTGTGTGGCCTGCCATGCATAGAAGTAGAGAAGATGTGATTGATCTTTTCAGAAAATTTCACAAAGACCCAACCTATTCAGAAGAAATTGTAGACTTAGTTGGCAGTGCTAGGCGTGACCTACGCAGCAAGTTTCTTAGTTCTGATGTGGGTATTAGTGGGGCTAATTTTTTATTGGCGGATAGCGGCTCTACTTGTACTGTCACCAATGAAGGTAATGCAGAACTTACCACTACGCCACCAAAAGTACATATAGTCACAGCAGGAATTGAAAAGCTTGTACCTTCAATGGCACATGCGGTGCCGTTATTAAGACTATTAACGCGTTCTGCCACTGGCGCTGAAATTACTCAATATATTACCTTTCACAATGGACCTAAACGCGTAAATGACGCAGATGGCCCTGAAGAATGCCACATTGTATTAGTCGATAATGGCAGAACAAAAATGCTAGCAGACAATATGCGAGAAATGCTCCGATGCATTCGTTGTGGTGCCTGCATGAATCACTGTGTTGTGTATAAACATATTGGCGGACATGCATATGGCTCGGTCTATCCGGGTCCTATGGGGTCGGTATTAACGCCGCATTTAAACAGTTTGGAAGTTGCCAATAAACAAACTCATGCATGTACGCTTAATGGGCGCTGTGAAGAAGTGTGTCCTGTTAACATCCCACTGCCTAAACTACTAAGGTCGTTAAGAGCACAGTCTTGGGAGAAAAAGTACGAACCGCTAACCAATCGGTTTTTTGTAACTGCTTTCGCGCAAGTAGCAAAACGCCCCGCTTTATTCCAATTAGTAAGCCGTTGTTCGGTAATTTTTATGCGGTTGTTTAGTCGCAAAGGTTGGATTTCGTTTATGCCAATGACGTCAGGTTGGACACGTAATCGCGATCTGATTGAACCAGAAGCCAGTACTTTTATGCATCAATATAACAAGATGCAAAAAGATAAAAAGGGAGTGAGCAAATGAATAATCAGGCGAATGATGTAAGCCGCGCCAAAATATTCAAAGCCATAAAGGACGCGACTAGTATAGATGATCCCAACGTTAGTACTATTGAAACCGAAGCTTTGGCACTGCTGGCAGAAAGTGAGTTTGCTCGTCCTGCGTTGTTAGCAGAGGATGCAACAGATGCGTTAATGCAAAGAGTAGATAATGGATTAGTGATTGGGACCACCTGTGAAAAAATACCTTCTTTAACTTCACTACCTCAAACAGTGAAGCAGTTTTTACTAAAACACAGCTTAGCCCCAGCGTTAAAAATTCAAGAAATAGATAAGCTAACCAGTTTGGATTGGGATAATCTTGAAA
>DDIL01000186.1 GCA_002338515.1 Glaciecola sp. UBA1851
ATCTAAATTATTAAAGCGATAAAAACCTTGAGCATTAGTTTTAACTGTTTGTTCATCAGGATCTCTAATAGCATTTGCATTGTTATCTAAATAAACTATCGCATTTTCAATTGGCTTATCGTTATTATCAATTGAAAAATTACTATTTTCATCTGTATATAGAATTCCACTAACTGAAGATAAAAAACTTGCAGCAAAATCTAATTGCAGTGGTGAACCATCAAAACTTAATTGGACTATTTCTTCAGATGGCGAGTTAACTGTATCAAAACGATAAGCTGAATTAAGAATTATGCCAAGATTCATGGCGCTATCAGGCACTTCGTGAAATGCATATTTTCCATCAGCATTAGTAATCTCGACAGGTTCTTCTCCATGATCATATCTTTTATTATCATTTAAATCTAAGTAAGCCCTGGCTCTTTGTACTGGTTTGTTATTTTGAAGTGGATCGAATATTTGCCCAAATATTGGTGGTGTACGCAAAATAGCTTCACTGTATTCTGAGCGTTGAAGGACATTTGTTCCATCTTCTAATACTGCGTAAAAGTAATATGGATGATTTAAGTTTGGTTGAAACGTTAGCCCGTCCCAATTTACTATTAAGCTACCGCCTATGTCTTCAATATGTTCTCCATAGTCTAAATTTCTTGCGACAGCTCTGCCATCATAACCTTCATTGTCATCGTCAATGAACAAATGCACGACTGCGTTACTAGTAAGTGTTGGATGTGTCCAAAAATCTAGTTGAATATCCTGCTCACCCTGTTGCGCTAATTTAATATTAGATTGAAAATATTCCACATTTTGAGTCCCAGGTTCAGTATTTTCTTCATTTGATGCACTGGCTTGTATCGTCGGTTCAGGGTAATGAAGGCTTACCTCAACATCCATTTGCAAATTTGGCGCGAATTCAGTTATGTATGAAAAAACAAATTCTCCTGTTCCCTTTTTAATTCCTAAAGATGCAAATTCTGGTAAAACGGTAACTTGATAGGTCAATTCTATTGGAAAGTCGCCCACTACGGTTAATTCATTGGCAAAGCCACCCGCTATAGACTGACTACTTTCAGCTGCATTGACTTTGCCATCTGCATTTGACACCTCTTTTAAGCCCAAAAAAACGGAAGGACCATCATCTGCTTCGTTTAATAAAACTAGCGTTGAATCAGCTAGCACAGCAAGTTGCACATTGGGTTCAGTGAAAGTAAGTTTCAATAGCATAGATTCTACGCCATCTGGGATATCAAATTTCTTTGTAATATCTGTGCGCAACGCATTTTGTTCATTTTGAGCGATTTCTTGCTTGATTTCACCAACTGCCTTTCCGCCAATAAACTTAAATTCTTTTGTACCAAAATTGTATTCAGCACCAGCGGTAGCAAACAAAACTTTAGTCCAACCAGCAGCAAAACTTTCGTCTTTATTACCTTTAATCGTTTCTAAGGCTGCGTCAATCTCTTCTAACACCCAACCACCAATTATTGGGATACTTTTGGGTATTTCTACTTTAGCCTTGCCATTGAAAAATATATCGCCTTTGGCCATTAGCAAATCAGCACTAACACTTACGCCTGGGTCATTAGGAACATCTACAGAGCCGGAGATAGAATAAATTTTCTCTGACCAATCTAAATTAATTTCAGCATCACCTTTGCCTAGAACGCTTTTCCATTCATCATTTTCTTCAAAAGCACCAACAAAAACCATATCCGTCAGCATTAAGCTATGATGGTTTAGAGTGACCTTGCCGTTACTTCTGATGATAGTAAGTTCTTGTTCATCTACTTCTATTTGGCCGCCAAATTCAAGTCCAATAGTGCCAGTAAATGTGAAGTCTGAAGGTTGGTCAATGTTGGAAATTTCAGCACCTAATTCAGCTATTTCTATACCTGAATCACCTAACTCTATTCCTTGTTCATCGCCACTTGTGGAGTAGTCAATACCAATGGAAGATAGCTCACCATCAGTAAAATCAAGTTCTCCCGCTACTTCAAACCCGCTAACTGGAAACGCAATATCAAGCGCAACATCAAAGTTAAAAGACTTATCTTGTTCGGTCATGTAAGACACCTTGATGTCTTTCATTGTCAACCCTCCAACATTGACATCTTGGACATCTATTTCCAAATCGTCTAACTGGAAACTACCATCATCAATAATAATACCCGGTTGGTCACTCGTACCTATCGTAACAGACGCTTGCCAAAGTTCCTTCACAACAAGCTCACCAGATAGTTCATACTCATTATTGTTATTATCATCTTGAGTTAATTGAACCGTAATTGGGTCTGAATCTGGCACACAAACAACCAGTTTGCCCAATTCAAAAGAACCGTCTAATCCAATGTTAAGTCCGGTGACTTTATCGCCTGTAATGACAATACCAGGCTCATCTTCATCACCAAAATCGGCATCGATTTCTTTTAAACCATCGCCATCTGAATCTTCAGCCATGTTTGAACTGCCATCATCATTTTCACAGGCGTTGCTGTCTTCATCGCTCGTATCATCGTTATCGTCAGAATCACCTGAATTATCATCATCGTCTTCGTCTGAATCATCATCATTTGCATCATCGCCAGAATCATCACTTTGGTCCGAATCATCAGATTCATCTTTAGTGCTCTTATTGTCGACTTCCAGACTTCCTGAGCCATAAATACTCCACATATCTTCACCATTATCTGTCTGGCTATACATAATGGTGATACTTTCTGCTTTGACACTGAAAGCTTTGCCAACATTGAAATCTAGATTTGTTAAAGTTGCGCTTTGCTGAGTTAATGATAAACCCGGCAATGGGTCATCTGCTGCAGCGTATGGAGTGTAAAGAAGTACGGCTAAAGTGATTGGTGCAAGAGGTGTTTTGAGCATGGTCTATCCATAAACCCTAAACACAAACATACACCAGAAAGGGATTTTTAATTAATCATGCCCAAACTATATATAGCTTTGAAGTAACCGTCAATAGAACCAAACTAGTTTAATGCGGCATTCCATGGTGCAGTCTATTGTGCTACTTTGCTATTGTACTACTTTGTAATTGTTCGGTGTATAGCGCTTCGTTTATTGTTTGGTTTGAAATTAAGTCCTATCAAAACTAATGCTTAAGAATAGTATCAAATCTCAAGTATCAGACTATTTTACAACTTTATCATTCAGCAATGTCACTCAACGAGAATATTAGCTCAACCAATTGTTTTATAGGCATAAATATGTTTTGGTTTGATATTTCCTTGAATGAAATGGTAAACATTAATTACATCAATAAGTTGTTTGCTTTTTTCAGTTTTCGCTAACGCTTCACTTATCAGTCTTAGTGAACAGCAAGAAATAACTGAAACTGGTCAATCGTTCTCTTTTTCTTTTGACTCACTGCCAATGAGTGACGGTGATACTGGGCTACTAGGTATCACTTTGAGTGGGGATTATAGTCCTAGAAATCCTCCTCCACTAGCTGAGGGTGCAACGCTGAGTATTGATGGAGAAGTGGGTATTTTAGAGCTTTTCAACTTATCGAGTTCCCCAGCGATTTTTTCTAATAGTATCGTTGGACTTAGTTTAGTTGACAGTGCTTTCGCCGGCGGTGGTAATTTGGTTACGCTTGAATATTTGTTTGAAATAAGTGAGAGCTTGTTAACATCGATGGTCAGTGATAGCAGCTTATTAATAAATATTCAAAATACCAGTGATGTTAATTTTAATCCTAATGACGATGGATTTGTGAGAGTAGATTTTTCTTATAATTCAGGCAATCCAGTAGTTGATGCAAGTGCGCCAGCAACAGTCATTCTTGTCTTAGTTGGTTTCATCGCTATGGCTACGCGAAAACGCGCATTTGCTTAAAAGAAATTAGGCAGCTTAAGAAGCTGGTTTCGTATTGCAGTTAATGTACGGCGAGATCATACTAAAAGTTATAAGCAGATAGTTTCGTCGGTCATTTAGTCCAAGAAACGGTCATACCTTTTACTAGATTTAAAATACACCCTAGGTCATTCCCACGAAAGTGGGAACCTCCAAAAAAAAAAGAGATGTTTAAACAACAATAGTGTTTAGGTTATTGAAAATAAATAGCTTTTCCCGAGTTTACTATGCTGTTTGGAGGGTTACCGCCTGCGCGGCAATGACCTAGGATGTTTTAAGTTTAGATGTGAAAAATACGTTGTTTAGGGGGTTCCCACTTTCGTGGGAATGACCTAGGTTGATTTTGAAAAATAGGAAAAATCTTTTATAAAAATCCGTCCACAACCTGCCTCACATATGCTGGTCAACCTTCCCCTAAACAATTCGTAATAGTGTGATATTTTTTTGTCAATCTACAATTTCTATTAACTACCCCAGTAGCGCTATTTAATTGCCAATCCTCTTGCATATTTTTCATTTTAGCTCGGAACAAAGTTTATGAATATATTTGCAGTTAAACGACCTGAAACAGGCGATGGGTCAACATCAACATCGGGATTAATTACGCCAGAATGAAGTAAATTTCCCGGGTAAATTGCCATCCTATTTTGAACATAGGGTATTTCACCTATTTTTGTGAACTGGGTATTTGAGCTATCAATATATTTCGATTCTTGGCCAGTATGCTCACTAAAGTATTGACTGACTGATGACAGAAACGTATCTGCTTGTTCTTCATATATCCGTTCCATGCCGGTTTTGTTATGTCGATAGAATGCAGTGCCACCATGCGGGTTAGGATTGATATAATGTAATAACGCAAAGCGATATTTATCAGCGCCATCAAAATGAGGAATTTGCTGTTCAACCATCAAATCTGCCGGGTTGAGGGTAACAAGTGAGTAATAACTATCATAAAATTCAATTTTATAATTTTCAGGTATGGCGTAAATTTTTTGCATGACGGGCACTAAAGCTTGGGCAACTGCCAAAATATACTCTTCAGGTAATTTAGCTCTAATACCAGGGTAATAAGTCGTTGCCTGATCAAACTCAAGTTTTTCTACATCTTTCAGTAAACTTTCGGATAAATTCTCAAGAAAATTATCTAAAATAAATATTGGTGTTTTTTCTTGCCCTACATGATTTAAGTATGGCGTTGCAGCGCGATTGACAGAGTATGGCATGATGATAAAAGAGTTAATCTGTATTTCTAATAGATTAACCTAATTAGCTAGTATTGTCATAGCGGCATAATTGATTTTTAGTTGTCTATTGTTATAAACCACTCTAAGATTTAGTGGGTTAAACTTAATTTGTACAAATAGAGTTTAACTTCATGCGGCTTTAAACGAATCTAATTCGCTAAGCCTTGTGTACATATGAGAAAGCCAAGCGTAAATAGAATAACGATGGCTATACATAAAACTCATCAAAAAATAATAACAAATCCTGAAAAGGTGTAATTGGAATGCTGTATGTCGCCTATTAAAAAGTTTATTTTTTCATTTATTGCAATTGTATTAGTGCCAGCACTGTTTTTTTTACTGCTTGAGGGCGGCTTACGATTAATAGGTGTAGGTAGTGACTATAGTTACTTTCACGAGGTTACCATAAATGGCGAGCCACACTTTCAAGAAAACAAGGCTTTCGCTAACCAATTTTACCCGCCGTCTTTAGGCGTTGCACCATTAAATAATACAATCACAGCCAAAAAGAATAGTGAAGTGGTGCGAGTTTATGTATTAGGTGGGTCTGCCGCTCAAGGTTTCCCGCATGTAAATCATGGCCTTGATCGTCACTTGGGCGCACATTTAAGGGCAGCTTTACCAAATAAAACGATTGAAGTAGTCAATACAGCCATGACGTCGGTAAACTCACATGTAGTTTACGAAGTAGCCAGAACGCTTCCAGAAAACACCGCAGACTATGCCATTATATTAATGGGGAACAATGAAGTAGTTGGACCCTATGGTCCAAGCACATTCAGTCAAAACTTTCTATCCAGCTTAACCATGATAAGAACCTTGCAAGCGTTAAAACGCACTCATACTTGGCAAGCAATCTCAATGCTAGTGCAATCGCTACGACCATCTAGCGGGCAAAAGGAAATGGAATGGGAAGGCATGCAAATGTTTTCCGAGTTTAGCGTACCACATAATGACCCTCGCCTAAGCGACGTTTATAGCCACTATGAAAACAACTTAAGAGATATGATAGACATTCTGCAAAGTAAAGGTATGCACGTTATTTTGTCGAATGTGCCGGTGAATTTAAGGCACTCTGCGCCTTTTGGCTCCAGTCACCAAAACGATTTAACCGAAGTGTCGTTAACACGTTGGAATGAGTTAAATAAAAAAGCTGAGCAAGCTTTTGAACTAAAAAACTGGGAGAAGGCCGAGCAAATTTATAACGAACTATTATCCATCGATGATACTTTTGCTGATACTCATTTTCGCTTAGCTACAGTTCTTGAAAATATAAACAAGCACAGCAAGGCTAAACAGCATTATGAATATGCACTTCATTACGATACTAAACGATTTAGAACCAATCATGTGATTAATGAAATTATTGAAACTGTGGCAGCCTCTGACAAAAATCAAGATTTAAGTTATGTAAATAATGTTGCTGTTTTTGATAATGCTAGCAAACCTTATGTGCCAGGGTGGAATTTATTACACGAACATGTTCATTTTGATTATAGCGGGAACTACCTGTTAGCTCGAGAGTTTACTAAAGCAATTATGGATGATTTAGCGCCATCACAAAGCTACAAAATATTAGCCCCAAATGAAGCTGCCAGCATTATTGGTTTCCCTAATCATGAAACGAATCAAGTGATGAATCGTTTGTTGAGCATGGTACAAAAACCGCCTTTCACTAATCAAAGCAATGCCGCTGAACTTGCTAATTATACAACTAATCGTAAAAACAAGATAACGGCCCAGGTAGGAAAACCCGCCGATGTTGTGAAGCGTCGCCAAGAACTAGTTGATAAAGGACTAGCTGATTGGAAAATACATTATGAGTTAGCCGAATTGAATCGATTTTTACGAAACAATGAAGCCGCTTATTTCCATTTAAGCGAACTCGTAAAGTTATATCCTCATAATCATGAAAGCTATATAAAGTTAGGCGAGTATTTATCTGGTAAAGGCGATGTGCAAAAAGCTAATGAATATTTAGAGCAGTCTTTATATTATGCTAGAAATGACGAAGCGAAAGAAACTCAAGCATTAGGCATAATGGGTCTTAATTACATGAAGAGTAATCAATATGAAAAAGGCCAAACGTATCTAGAGCAAATTGCTAACGATTATCCAGAGCAAATTGCCGCAACTATTCGTTCTTACGGTGTACTTATTAAGTATGCGAAACAGAACAATCAAAACAAAGACTTCTATCGGTACAAAAATGATGTAACCCGATACGCTAATTTACTGATTAAGAATGAGCGTGTAGATGAATTTCCACTTTTATACAGACGTATGGCTCAAATAATGACATTAGCTGATGACAGTGCAGAAGCAAAGCGTTGGCAATTGATGCAACCCTCCACATCAAAGTAAGAGTAAAAGCTTTAATAGTGAAATGTGAAAACTGAAAAGAAGATACCGCACAAGCTTAGTGAATTAAATAGATCTTCCACTTTACCGCAAAGCAAAACCAGTTCATCGCAACACGGTTCTGTTTGTTTCAATCCTATGCGAAAGTTAACATTCGAAATATATATATAACAACTTGATAACAATCCTAACCGGGGACACACATATCATGCAAAAGAAAAATCGTCTTAAAAGCCCTATCGCTAAGGGAGTTTCACTTGCTCTCGGAATGGGCTTAATGGCGCCAATTTATGCGCAACAAACCGATGAAGCTCCAAGTGCAGCCACCGAAGAACAAGTAGAAGTCATTGCTGTAACCGGTATCCGTGGAAGTTTAATGCGGTCTATGGACACTAAACGCGAATCAGTCGGTGTAGTTGATGCAATTAACGCTGAAGATATTGGTAAGTTTCCCGACACAAACTTAGCAGAATCATTACAACGTATTACAGGTGTATCAATCGACCGTCAAAACGGTGAAGGTTCACGTGTCACCGTTCGTGGTTTTGGTGCCGATTTTAACTTAGTAACGCTAAACGGTAGACAACTGCCAACCAACTCCGGTTTAGGAAGGTCTTTTGATTTTGGTGACTTAGCTGCAGAGGGTGTATCGGGTGTTGAAATCTATAAAACAGGTAAAGCACACGTTCCTACTGGTGGTATAGGCGCAACTATCAACATTTTATCGGTTAAACCGTTAGATAGCCGCGAAATGAACGCAAGCTTTGGTTTAAAAGCGGTAAATGATACTTCTACCATTACTGGTCAAGAATGGACTCCAGAATTTTCAGGAATTTATAGCAACACATTTATGGACGACACGTTCGGCGTAACGTTCATAGGAAGTATCCAAAAACGTAATAATGGCGCACAATCGGCGACTACTAACTTCTTCTCCGAAGTAGACGGTGGAACTATTCGCGATGGCATTAGTTTAGATGGAACACAACCATCTGAAGGCGATATTGTTGGTATTCCACGTAATATAGTTTATTCAATTAGTGAAATAGAAAGAACGCGAACTAACGCGCAGTTAACACTACAATATGCACCTACGAGACGACCTAACTATTACGTTAGATTACACCTATGCAGAACAAGAAGTATCAAACAGCTTCAACGATGTATCCTTCTGGGTAGCACAGGTTCCAGATGAAGTTTTATGGTCTGAAGGACCAATTGTATCGCCTCTAGTTTATTCAGAATTTGATCGGGAACCTGACTTCCCGCATGCAGCTGGTGGTGGTGCTTCACGAAATGAGTTGAATTCAGTTGGGCTTAATCTTGAATGGTTGCCAAACGATTACTTAGAATTAAGACTTGATTATCATGATTCGAGTTCACTTCGTGAGCCTGATGATTTAATCCGTGGTACAAGCTCAAACCTAACAGTAGCTGGCTTGCGTATTATAGAAGCCGATGACGGTTCACTTGGCCAGCGTTCAGCTACTACTATCGACTTCCGTGGTGATATTCCTGTTACTACAACGACAGCCAACGAACCGTTGTCTCCTGATGACATGCGCTTAACCGGAAGTGTTTTCACGAACGCCTGGGCGGAAATGGATATTGAGCAAACTCAATTTTCAGGAAAGTGGTATGTTGATGACGACCAAACAATCGATTTTGGTGTAGGCTTATCAACGGTTGCTAACTTCGAAGCTAGTAGCCTAGTGCAACGAAATACATGGGGTGCGCCACAAGCAAGCGCACTGGGTTCATTAACAGATTTGATGACACCAGCAAGCTTAACGGGAGTCTTTGATTCGTTTAGCTCTGGTAGTCAAATTAACAATAACTTCTTTACTTTTGATTATACTGAAGTAGCGGCACGCGCAGCATTCTTAGAATCATTAGATCCAAACAATCCGCTTTATTTGGCACCGGATAGCGCAAACCCAACTGGTAGTTGTGGCAATGGCTTCTGTCCTGATTTCGACCAAGGATTTGGTAACAACTTTGAAGAAGAAACAATCTCTGCCTTTGTACAATACAGACTACTAGGTGAAATTGGTGATTTGCCATACAGCCTATTAGTTGGCTTGAGATATGAAGAAACAGATGTCACATCAAGTTCTGCATCTCGAAACTACACAAGGGTAGAATGGGTAGCGGCAACAGAATTCATTGCTCGCGATGATGACACTGAAGTACCATCTGGGTTAGAAGCATCTTATGATAATTTGCTACCTAGTCTTGATTTCGATTTAGATGTAACTGACGAGATGAAAGTGCGTTATTCATATAGCACTACTATTGCGCGCGCAGGTTATGGGGCGTTGATTGGTAGTTTGAATATTGCTAACTTCATTCAATATAACTCTTCTGGTTTATACCGAGCAACTGGTAGTATTGGTAACCCTGGCTTACTTCCATATGAGTCTGAAAACCATGATGTTTCATACGAGTGGTATTATGATGATGCGAGTTACTTCTCAATTGGTTACTTTAATAAAACGGTGTCTAACTTTATAGGCTCTACGGTTTTAGAAGATGAAGCTATTTTCCCTGATTTAGCGTTCCCAGGTTTTGGTCCACTATATACTGATGCCGTCGCTGCTTTGGGTGGCACGCCATCAAACCAAGAAATACGAGATTGGATTTTTGCTAACCGAGCTGGTGAAGCAGGAGTAGATGTTGAAGCTGGTATTATTACTGGTGTAGTTGGAAGAGATTCCGCAGCAACGTTTGACTTAGCGACTAACATAAACAGTCAAGACGAATTAACGATTGATGGTTGGGAAATTGCCATTCAGCACGATTTTGTTGATACTGGTTTTGGCTTTATTGCCAACGCGACATTTGCTAATTCAGATAGAGAATTTAATCGGTTACTAAATGAAAACCAATTTGCTTTACCGGGTTTAAGTGATACTCGAAACTTCATAGGTTATTATGATAAAGACGGTATCCAAATTCGACTAGCCTACAACTGGCGAGATGAGTGGTTAGCATTCGCTGGTGGCCCACAGCCAGGGTACGTTGATGCATACGCACAATGGGACCTTAATGCTAGTTACGACTTCGACAATGGTTTAATAATATTCTTCGAAGGTATAAACGTAACTGATGAAACAACGCGTGGTTTTGCAAGAGCATATGAACAATCTGCTGGCGTAACACAAACCGGCGCTAGATATAACGTAGGTTTCCGATATAGCTTTTAATACGAAAACTTATTAAGCCAGAAACTCACCTTAGACGTAGTACTAAGGTGAGTTTTTTAAAATTTAGGGCCTATGAATTCTGACATTAATAACATCGTAGTAGTAGGTGGCGGAACAGCAGGTTGGCTAACCGCTGCTGTATTAGCTGCTCATTTCGATACAAACAGTAAATTCTCGATCACACTTATTGAATCACCTAATGTAAAAACCATTGGCGTTGGCGAAGGTACTTGGCCAACTATGGCATCTACACTTCGGCGTATAGGCATTTCTGAAGCACAGTTTATTAGTGAATGTGATGCTAGTTTTAAACAGGGTTCACGTTTTATTAATTGGAATGAAGGTGAAAGTTACTATCATCCATTTTCTTTACCGGTAGGTTATAAAGATATTAATGTTGTTGACCATTGGCTAGAAACAAATAAAAGTCAGTCATTTGATGAGTTTTGTACCACCCAAGCTGGTGTATGTAATCATCACTTAGCACCTAAACAAGCCACCACACCAGAGTATGCTAATGTAGTTAATTATGGTTACCATCTGAATGCTGGCAAGTTCGCTAACTTACTTAAAAACCACAGTATCAATAAGTTAGGTGTGAAACATATCTCAGCAGACGTCACATCCGTTAACTCAGATGATAGCTCGCACATTCAACATGTTGTGCTAGCGGATGGTTCAAAAATAAACGGCGACCTTTTTATAGATTGCACAGGGTTCAAACGTTTATTAATTTCTCAGCATTTAAAGGTACCATTTAAAAGCGTAAAAAATGTGTTGTTTAACGACCGTGCTATGGCTTTTCAAGTGCCATACAGCGATGATGATGCACCAATTAACTCCACCACCCATGCTACTGCACATAAAAATGGCTGGATTTGGGATATTTCGTTGCCTACGCGAAAGGGTATTGGCGTTGTGTATTCAAGTACGTATGGTAGCGAGCAAGAAGCGTTTGATACTGCTGAGGAATATATGAAATTACATATGCCTCATGTGAATATAAAAGATTTAAACTCTAATAAAATTGAAATTGATCCTGGGCACCTTGAGACATATTGGAAGGGTAACTGTGTTGCTATTGGTTTATCAGCAGGGTTTATTGATCCATTAGAAGCCACCGCCATGATCCTGATTGAGTTCTCTGCGAAGTTTTTGCGTGAACACTTGCCTGCTTCAAAAAATGAACTAGATGTTTTAGCCAATAAATTCAATCAACGCATGGATTTACATTGGAAAAATATTGTTGATTTTATCAAACTACATTATGTCCTTTCGAATAGAACGGATTCTGAGTATTGGTTAAATCATCGTGATGAAACTACCATACCAGAATCATTACAACGCTCTTTAATGATGTGGAAAAACAGAGCCCCCTGGCATGCTGATGTAGAAGTAGCTGAATCAATGTTTCCACCAGCCAGTTATCAATTTATACTGTACGGCATGGGATTTAATTCAAAAAGTACGCTTGCTAATAGGCGGCTAGCAAATCAAGAGCGCATGCATCTTAAAAATTTGCTTAATAACAAGCATGCAGAGCTAGAAAAATTATGTCAGCATCTTCCAACAAATAGGAAGTTGTTACGTGATATTAAACAAAGTTGGATGAACAGGGTATAAGATGTCGAATTACGAAATGCTAAATAATGTGGCACATGCAGATTTGAAAATTAAGTTAGATCGCACGCCTGAACTAGGTGATGACGTAATGTTTTGTATGACCTATCCGTTTGAGTTTCGGCTCGCCTTGTCTCACTATCCAATTTTGATTTACAGAGACAAAGACAACAATACTACTTTCCCAATTGCACTATTTGGTTTTGAAGAGGGTGAAAACTTATTTTTAAATAATCATGGCTGGAACGCGCGTTATATTCCAATTATGGTACAAAGACAGCCATTCTCCATTGGCTTCCAACAAATTGAAGGAAGCGACGAAAAACAACAAGTAATTACCTTCAATCCTGCCCATCCACGAGTAAACAAAACAGCGGGCGAAGCTGTATTTAACGAAATGGGGGCGTATACGCCTTATTTAGAGCAAGTAGTAAAAATGCTTGAATCAATTGACGCAGGCCATCAACAAAATAAATTGTTAGTAGATGCGTTGGAAAAACACGAGCTATTAGAAGATACAACCATTGCTATTACATTAAAAGATGGCACAAATTACGAGTTAGTTGGTTTTAGCACCATAGCAGATGACAAATTTGAAGCATTATCAGCAGACGCATTAAAAGAGTTAAATGATCAGAAATTATTATTGCCTATCACCATGCTTATGGCTTCTATGTCAAACTTGGGTAACTTAGTGGACATCCGCAACGCAAACTTAGGGTAGAGCTTCACATGACGATGAACTATGGTACACCCATTCAAGAAATAGCGTGTTCACCGTCAAACCTCCCTGAACAGGTTTACTCATTAACTGAGCCAGCGGTACTTAGGGGATTATTATCTGAGTGGCCCATAGTTCAGCAGTCGTTAATATCAAACAAAGCCGTTGTTGCCTATATTAATGAGTCATATAACGGGCAACCTGTGAATGCGTTTATGGCGAAACCTGAAACAAATGGACGCATTTTTTACAATGAGTCGGTAGATGGGTTTAACTTTGTGCAATCTAAGGTGTATCTTGATGATGCCCTTAATAAAATTATTGAAGTTTCTGAGCACCCCAACCCGCCCACTTACTATGTAGGCTCACTAGAAACACACAATCATGTACCTAAGTTAGCAAGTGATAATCAACTTATTCTAAATAACAACGATGCACGACAAAGTATTTGGTTAGGTAATCGCTCGGTTATTGCGCCACATTATGACTTTCCCGACAACTTGGCTTGTTGCGTGATTGGTGAAAGAAAATTTACGCTGTTCCCACCTGAACAACAACGCAATTTATACATCGGGCCAATAGATTTTAATCCGGCTGGACAACCCATCAGCATGGTCAATATCCAACAACCAGATTTAAAGCAGTACCCTAAATTTGAACAAGCCATGCACGCGGCTAAAACGTCAACCTTGCGACCCGGTGATGCCATATTTATTCCCAGCATGTGGTGGCATTCAGTTGAAAGTTTGAGCACACTTAACGGACTGGTTAATTATTGGTGGAGGAATACGCCAAATTATTTAGGCGTGCCGTCTCATGCACTTTTACATGCCATGCTAAGCATTAAACATCTGCCTGCTCAGCAGAGGGCAGCATGGAAGAATTTGTTTAACGATTACGTTTTCGAACAACCAGAAGACTTTTACGATCATTTACCTGAGCAGTTAAAGCAAAAACAAATTGAAATGACAGAATTAACGGCACAGAAAATACGTGCCCACCTTATAAATAAATTAAAATAACGCGAAGTGTATTGAATACCATGACTGAACATAAACTGATAAATAAAGTGGTAATTGCTGGCGGTGGCACGGCGGGTTGGATGGCAGCGGCTACTATTGCTGCAACAATTGGTAAACGGCTAAATATTACCTTAGTTGAATCAGACGACATTCCTACTGTAGGTGTTGGTGAGGCCACGGTTCCATCATTAATGACTATCCATCAGTTGTTAAAAATCCACGAAGCCGATTTTCTAAAGGCCGTGAATGGAACCTATAAACTCGGCATTATGTTCGAGAATTGGACTCAGTTAGACCATAAGTATTTTCATTCATTCGGAAAGTCAGGGATGTCTTGTTGGGCAGCCGGATTTCACCATTTTTGGCTACGAGCGCAAGAGCAGAAAATGGCTAAGAATTTCTCTGAATATAGTCTAGAAACGCTAGCTGCCGAAAAAGGCAGGTTTGCCCATACCAAAGATCAAAGCTTAAATTATGCATATCATTTAGATTCAGCAAGGTATGGCCAGTTTCTTCGTGGGATTGCCGAAAAACATGGTGTTAAACGTGTTGAGGGCAAAATAGACACAGTAAACCTACATAAACTATCAGGTAATATCGAATCCCTATTATTAGCCTCTGGGCAATTGGTTGAAGGTGACTTATTTATTGATTGCACCGGCTTTCGTTCGTTATTGTTAGGTGATGCCCTTAAGGTTGGCTATAACGATTGGAGTGACATGCTTCCGGCAAATGCCGCATATGCTGTACAAACTAAATCACATCGTCCTGCCGTGCCATACACTCGCTCTATTGCTATAGATGCAGGTTGGCGTTGGCAAATACCGCTACAACATCGAGTTGGGAATGGCGTGGTATTTTCAACCAACTTTAAAAGTGAAGAAAGTGCACTACAAGACTTATTAAAAGGCATAGATGGAGAGCCACTTACCGATCCTCGCCTAATTCGTTTTACCACAGGACAAAGAAAGGAGTTTTGGCATAAAAACTGTGTATCAGTTGGACTGTCAAGCGGGTTTATTGAACCGTTAGAGTCAACTAGTATTCATTTAATACAACAAGCCATTGTTTGGTTAATTAGCCTGTTTCCAACTGAAGGTATTGACCAAAATCTTATTAATCGCTTTAACCAACAAATGACCGCAGAAACAGAAACGATACGTGATTTTATTGTGCTTCATTACCATTTACAGCAACGAGATGATCATGAATTTTGGTGTTATTTGAGAGAAATGAAAGTGTCAGACCGCTTACAGCAAATGTTAGATTTGTTTCATAATAACGGCACTATTATTGAAGAACAAGACGATTTATTTGCCGAGAACTCTTGGGTACAAGTTATGATGGGGCAAGGTTTAACGCCTAAGCAGTATCATCCTATCGTTGACATGATGAGTGACCGGGATTTAAACAATTTTATGCGCCAACAAGAAACAAATATTCAAAAACAGTTAACAAGTTTGCCTATGCATACTCAGTTTATTCAATATTTTATGAGTCAATCAGCAAGTCGCTAAACGCCATACAAACTATAAATATTGGTTTATAGAAAGGTCGCATAGGTGGCCTTTTTTTACATTCAACTAAAAGCCCAAATAGTTATAATTAGATTATTATCTAAAAAATAATAGTTGACACAATTAGATTAACACTTATATTTAAAATTAGATTTATATAGAGTTAATCAAACATGGAACATTTCTATCACCTCATTGAGACAGAAGATGCTATCGATATAGGTTCTGTTTCAATTGATGCCGAACAGGAACCATTATCTTTCAGTGTTAGTAAGCCAATGTCATTTAAAGGCGTACTTATGCTGTTTACTAGTGATGGTAAGCCAGTGTTTGAGCCTAATGCCTATATAATGAGTCGTCGCATTGTAGAAGGTGTTAAAGACATAAAACCTACATGCTTTCATTTATTACGTTACTACCGATTCTTACAAGCCAATCACCTATCTTGGAATGACCAAAACGAAGAGTTACAGCGTTACCCAATCTTTCTTTATAGAGCCTTTTTGGATGGTGAAATAGAAAAAGGAAATATAAAGCGTACTGTCGCCGTCGCAGCGTTGTCGGTGGTTAGGCGATTCTATCTTTTTTGTTTTCGGCATGGTTACATTTCGGATTTACCTTTCGTTATCACTGGCACAACAAAATACGGTCAAGTCATTACTGACTGCTCTATACGCAGTGAGTCAAGAGATACCAATTTACAGCCATTAAACGACCTAGACCTTAAACATGTGCGTGACAATTGGCATTGCAATGGTTTGTCGCTAGAGTTTCGGTTAATGATATCCGTAGCCCTTTGTTCTGGCCTGCGCTCTATTGAAATAACCCATATCAAGCCAAAACATTTTGCCATTCCAAAAGGATTTACAGGTAAATCTCTAACGGGTATTTGGATTGGGCCATCACATGAATGCAAAACTAAGTATGACGTTGACCGACAAATATCCATGCCAATCTGGTTGATGGAAAAGATGAATGAGTATCATCAAAGCGCACGTTATCTAAAAAGGAAACAGTTGTACTTCATGAATACTGGAGATGTAGATGCTCCTGCTTTTATCAATAAAGATGGTGATATGTTCACTACCCAAAGCATTAATACGCAGTGGGCGAAGCTGAGAGCGGCCATACAGGAAAACAGTAATCCGCACTTCAAGCACAAGGAGCACGACTGTCGAGCCACGTTTGGGGCGTACAAGCTTGAGTCCTTGTCAAGCATTGACGGATTAACGATGATGCAAGCGTTAACCATGCTCAAGAACGAAATGGGGCATAAGGATTTAGATACAACAATGCTGTATTTAAAACATTACGAGGGCAGCCCTGAAAAGAACCAAGTGCCAGAAATCACCATGAACTTGCTAGAGGATGAAACATTATCGTGACAGATATCATTACCACTGACAGCAAGGAAAACGCTCGTAGTTACCGCTCAATCCCCACTAATGAAATGGTTGCAGATAATACACTTACAGCTATTACTAAGTGGAAATATGTATGGAAAAATAGGGGTTATAATGCTACCTGTGACTTTAATGAGTTCAAAGCCTATGTCACACATGAGCATATTCGGTTACTTATTTCGAAATTTGAGCAGTCAGGGTGGCGTGAAACTACCAAGGTGGAGCAATTCCGAACTATAAGAAAGGTGTTACGTCATACGTTTGATGCCCAACAAGGAAAGTCTAAGGTTGAATTTTCACCAGAGACTTGCACTAAGTACATTCATGCAACCTACCTCTCAATGGCAAGCAAGCGAGTGGGATTAAACGGCAAACCAATCAGTGCAAAGACGCTCGGTTGGTTAGGTTCGAATTTAAACTCCATCTGCAAAAAGTTTGGCTTTGGCTTAATCCCAAAAGCTGCTCGCAATCTCGATACCAGTTCAGCCTCGTTAGACTCTGATAATTATACCGCAAAGCAATTACGCTCGATTGCTTTTGCCTTGCTGACTGACCGAAAAGCATTATTGGAGCGTTACTATGATGAATCTCTAATCCTAGCTCAAAGAAGGTTTGCGTTTGATAGGCTGGTTTGTAATGCCGTATTTTTGACCATCTATTATCTAGGAACAGGTGAAACCGAAACCTCGAGTATGTTCTTGGACGATGAGTGGGAGTGTAAAAAATCAGGTGCAGGGCGTATCAGTATCGAAGGATTTAAGACCCGTGGTAATAGCGTTGAGCTTCGCTCATTCACCCCAAGAGCGTCCTGCAAGAGCTTTTTTGAGTCGCACCTTGCGCTCTCAAAGGCACATTCTGTCTCTTTAGGTTTAGATAAGCACTTCCTGTTTAGAAAGGAAAATGGAAACGCGCCATCAAATAATAACCTGTATATCTATGCTAAGGATTATTTGCCGAAACACTCCAAACGTATTCAAGACCTATTGGCCGACAATCCTGATTTTCGTTTGAATAGCAATCTATTAAAGTCATCCATAAAGCAGTATGCCGAGCAGAAGTTGGGGCGAGACAAAGCTGCAACGAATACTCGTAATGCCCCTAGTACCTATGACAGTGCTATGTATGGCAAAGTCTCCAAAGGTGAAGCCAGAAGTCAACTGGCGCTTGGCTTAACCGCTTTGCACCATGTGGGTCAAAATCCAACAGGTGGAACGGTTGTCGCAGTGGCTAAGGCCAAACTAGCATCGGGTGAGGTTATTACTCAGGATGAGTGGAAAAACTTAAAGGAAAAAGACGAAGCGCACCGTGTTGTTAAGAATTTGAACGGTGGTTTTTGCAAGGGTGAAGATACGCCACAGAAAAAGGAGTTTCAAAAAAGCGTTGATAAAAGCGATGTGCTATCTGATAAAGATAAGGGCAGCTTAGGGTGCGGTTTTGTTGTGAAATGTTTTGTTTGCACTAATTTTGGAGTGGTTGATGACCCGCATGATATTTGGCGATTGTTGTCCTTTGAGAAACGATTAAATGAAGCGATGTTGGCACATCAGAACATTGAGCACTTTATTACAAATTTTGGTGAAATCAAAGCCGAGCTGAATGCGCTCAAGGCTCGTTTCAAGAAGTCCTATTTAAAGGCGGCAATAAGGCTGTTAGAGCGTGAATGTCACCCGCTATGGGATGAGAACTCAATCATAGATATATTCAGAGGATGAGTGGTGTATAGCGTTAGTTACGACATAGACAAATTTGAAAAATACGCACTGCCAGCACCAAGCTCGTCAAGCGAGTTCGTCATGCCTGATGACAATACGGTGGTGAGTATTGATAAAGATGGCAATGCTGTTTCCTATTTTGGTGATGATGTGTGGGACTTCAATGCGTTTTTTAATCTTACGCGAGAAAGAAAGTCAGATTATCAGATAAATTTCCACCCAGAAAAGCATCAGCCTGAACTGCTTGTTGAGTTAAAGCAACGCATCTATTTTTTGATTTGGG
>DDIL01000132.1 GCA_002338515.1 Glaciecola sp. UBA1851
ATGGCTAATTCACCATTTTTAGAAAGCATTCGACATGTTATGAGAACAAAACATTATTCAATACAAACTGAGAAAGCCTATCTGTCTTGGATAAAACGTTTCATTTTGTTTAATCAAAAACGTCATCCTAAAGATCTTGGCGAACAAGAGGTAACACAATTTTTGACACACCTTGCGGTTAATCGAGAAGTAACGTCATCTACACAGAACTTAGCATTGTGCGCTATTGTATTTATGTATAAGCATATCTTCGAAAGAGAGTTAACACTTCTTCCTGATACAGTAAGGGCAAGAGCACCTAAAAGAGTGCCAACTGTTTTGTCTCACAAAGAAGCCCTCTCAATCATTGAACTGATGAAGCCTCAATATCAACTGATGTTTTCATTACTATATGGCAGTGGTTTGCGCAAAGCAGAGTTGCTTAAATTACGAGTTAAAGATATCGACTTTGAGGCTAAAACCGTATTTGTGTTTAGAGGCAAAGGCGGAAAAGACCGTACTACTATGCTACCTAATAAATTAATTGAACCATTAAAAGCACAGATAGAAAAAGTACGCGGGATACATATGAAAGATGTTGTAGAAGGTAGAGGCATGACTAGCTTGCCGCCGAGCCTTGCTAGAAAATACCCTAATGCAATCAAGGAGTTTAAGTGGCAATATTTATTCCCATCAACAACCAGATGTGAACACCCTTATGATGGATATTATTGTCGACATCATTTGCATAGTACAGCGCTGTCAAAAGCTTTAAAGCCTGCCGTTATGGCGTCAGGTGTAACAAAGCATGTAACTGCTCATACGTTTAGACATTCATTTGCAACGCAATTGCTTATGACAGGTGCCGATATTCGTACTGTACAGGAGTTACTCGGTCATAACGATTTAAGGACAACGCAAATTTATACCCATGTGATTGGTCAGCATTCATCTGGGGCAATTAGTCCATTTGATATAGATTAATATATGCAGATGAATGCCCGCTTTCCGACTCTAGGTACGCCTACCTGTAACTCTAATTAACACTAGCGTCAAATAAAGGGGTGAATATTTGTCAATCTACACATTTTGGCAACCTTCCAAACACCTTTAGTGCTTTTCAATATGTAGCTATTTTGTTTAACCAAATACCAAAAAACTACAATCTTAAATCAACATCGCGTTTATCAAACACATATTTCAAATCATAAATAACACAATTCTCTTTGCCATAAGATTTGAGCGTATTAATGTCCATTTGCTTAAACTCATCATGAGCCACCGCAACTATAATTGCATCGTACTTATCTTTGGAAGGTTTAACTAACTCTAAGTCAAAGTCTTTCTTCACCTCTGCTGGACTACACCATGGGTCATGAATATCAACATCAGCGTTATAATCTTTAAGTTCAGTAACAATATCAATCAGTTTTGTATTTCTCACATCAGGACAATTCTCTTTAAATGCAAATCCTAGCAACAAAACTTTAGCATTTTGAATTTGTATTGTTTTTTGAATCATTTTCTTAACAAGTTGAGAAACGACATGTTGAGCCATGCCATCATTTAATCGTCGGCTAGCAATAATAATGTCGGGGAAATAACCAACGCTTTGTGACTTATGCGACAAATAATATGGGTCGACACCTATACAGTGACCACCCACTAATCCGGGTCTAAATGGCAGAAAATTCCACTTTGTTCCAGCTGCTTCAAGTACTTCTAGAGTATCGATACCAAGCTTATTAAATATGATTGCCAATTCGTTTATTAAGGCAATATTCACATCGCGTTGTGTGTTTTCTATTATTTTTGCAGCTTCTGCCACTTTTATTGACGAAGCTAAATGAGTGCCAGCCGTTATTATACTTGAATAGAGTTCATTAACGAATACCGACACTTGTTCGTTAGAACCACTGGTTATTTTAATGATGTTTGATACACGTCGAGTTTTGTCACCTGGGTTAATTCTTTCAGGAGAATAACCCGCAAAAAAGTCGGTGTTAAACGTTAAGCCAGACACCTCTTCAATTATTGGAATGCAAACTTCCTCTGTCGCACCCGGGTATACAGTTGATTCATATATCACTACATCCCCTTTCTTCACAATCTCACCAATCATTTGGCTTGCTCGAATAAGCGGAGTGAGATCAGGTTTCTTATGCTCGTCAATTGGAGTAGGAACGGTCACAATAATCACGTTGCACGATTTCATGGACTGTAAGCTTGAGGTATAAGTAAGTTTAGTCGCACTTGCAAGCTCTTGAGATGAACATTCTAAAGTAGAATCTTTACCTTCACTCAATTCATGCACACGCTTTTCATTTAAATCGAATCCAACAGTTTGATATTGCTTACCAAACTCTACCGCCAAAGGAAGCCCAACATAGCCAAGCCCTAGAATTCCAATTTTGCAGTCTTGTACTTCAAGTTTCACACTTACTCTCCATGGCTAGGCATATGTTGTTTAAATTCGATGTTAAATTAACGGTAGCCTGCATTTTATAATATTGTCGAACATACAAATTATTGAGTATTTCAATCATATTAGTTTATGAAAAATACATTAAAGGTCAGCAACATCAATACTGAACGGTACTAATAAACTGGCGGTAAGATTAAAGAATACCAACTTGCTTTGCAACTGAAACTACTTAGCATTATTAAATGCTATTTTGGATAACAAACATTCGCTTAATCGCATCATCAACTAGCTAAATAAATATTAAAGTACTATTATCAATCAACAAGTTACTAGCTTTTTATCCCTCTGACTGATAATCGAGATTTTATGCAATACCGTGATTTTATCTTCCCATCTTTGAAAAATATATTAAATTGCTCATTATTAGCATGCTGCGCTTTACTCATTTTAAGCTGTGCAAGCACAATGAAAGTGAGTGAAATGAAATCAAGTAACTCTAGTTTTAGAGTAAAATCTTTAATTATGCATTTTACTGCGGTTAACTATGAAGATTCTGTAAAGTATTTAGTAAATGAGGGCGGAGGGGTTAGCTCACATTACTTAATTCCCATGATAAATGACGAGACTTACCCAAACTCAGAATTAGAAGTACTCAAATTGGTAAACGAAAATGAAAGAGCATGGCACGCGGGAGTTAGTTATTGGCAAGGTAGAGATGGGTTAAATGATTCTTCAATAGGCATTGAAATAGTCAACACTCCAGAATGCTTAGAATTAGACACGCCAAAGGGGTTTTTAAAACCTAAGCCTGTTTGTATTTTCCCCGATTTTGAAAATCGACAAATTGAGTTACTCATCCAGCTTAGTCAAGAGATACTAGCGCGCAATCCTGATATTTCACCAACTGCTATAATTGGTCACTCAGATATCGCGCCATCGCGAAAAAACGATCCAGGTCCAAGGTTCCCGTGGCAAAAACTATATGAAAATGGCATCGGTGCGTGGTATGACACGGCAACTGTTGCTAAATATTGGCAGACGTTGTCTGAAAAACCTATGCATATTGGCATCGTACAACAAGCATTATCAACCTATGGATACAAAATCGCAATTACAGGTGAGTTTGACAGACAAACTCAAGATGTTTTGAGCGCATTTCAAATGCATTTTGTACCATGGCAGGTAGACTCAACACCAAACAATCAAACCGTTGCCACTATTTTTGCACTGATTGAAAAATATTTCCCTGAAAGATTAGAAAGCCTCATTAGCCAATATACCAACTATGATGAAAATCAAATAGTTGCGAGTAAACCCAATCAGTTAGATATGACCTTTGATTTGCATGAAACATTAGGTGAACAAGGTGATATAAGAACTAAATTTATAGCGGGTGTCACATCAACTAGTATGACAATTAAAACAGTAGGTATTGCTGAGGCTGATATTTATATAAATAACCAACAGCTTAATTTAGGTGATTTTTTCTCTGATGCTGAAAAGAATGAAAGCCACAAAGAAATATTTGATATTACCAAACGAACCATAGCAGGTATTAATGCACTGAAAGTGAGTGGCATTAAAACTACGAACAATGAGCCATTAAATATTGATAGCAGTGTTCTTTACAACGACGCACCTAATATGCCGTTTATACATATCAGTATTCCTTACCCTAAAATTACTTCTCCGGAATTGGCTTCTGCTCCAAATTATGACAATAAAATACAATACGATTTCGCAGAGCTTGACGAGTATATAAATAAACGAACGGGAGATGACTTAATAGGTGCATCATTAATCGTTCTACATAACGGCAAAATAGTTAAACAAAAGGGATATGGCCAGACCAATAACATTCAACAAGCCGATGCTCGTAACAGCCAAACTCAGCCAATTAATTCGGACACAATATTTGATTTAAATAAATTTACCCAAGCATTTTCAACAACATTAGCGGTGATGAAATTGTATGACGAAGGACATATAAAACTATCCGATTCAGCTACAAAGTATTTAGATGAATATAGAGGTAACGGCAGAGAAACCATTACTATTTCAGATTTACTTTCTCATACATCTGGCTATGAAGGTAGCGTTCATTTTTATGATAACGACACCCCTTTTGGCGAGTATTTATACACGTTAGATCCAAAGCTAACTAAACAATATTTGCTGACTAGAGTTCCTTTTAGCAATAGCACAAAAGAATATGCTTATAGTGACATTAATTTCAAAATACTGGGCCTATTGGTTGAAAGGATTACGGGCATGTCTCTTGACACTTATGTAGAAACACATATTTATAAACCGTTAAATTTGAACAGCACGTTATACAATCCATTGAGTAAAGGACTGAAAAAAAGCGAGTTTGCTGTATCCAATCAAACTAACGCAACAGATGAAACGCCGATTTTACAAACTCAGGCGCTATATAGGCAGGGAGTGGTGAGTGATAATAATGCATTTTACTCTTTAGGCGGTGTTGCAGGGCATGCTGGTTTATTTTCGAATACTCAAAATCTGTCTGTTTTAATGCAGTTGCTCTTAAATAAGGGTGGTTATGGCAGCACATATTTATTTAGCGAAGCGACCTTAGATACGTTTACTAGTAACAATTATTTATTCCCTAGCAATTTAATGCTTTCAGAAAGTGATACTGATCTTCATAAAGGTGTACTCTCTCCATTTGCAAGTGCAAGGGCGATTGGACAGGTAACCACAAATGGCTCGATTGTTATTGACCCAGAAGAAAATCTTGCTATCGTATTTTTAGCTATCACAACAAACAAACAACAACTGAACGAAACAAAAGAAAACTTAACTGAAATTGATGATACTAACTTCATCGTGTTAAACACGTTAATATATGAAGCCATTTTAGGAGCCAAGGCTCACCATCACTAAACATAACTTTAAATACTCAATTTACAGTAGTATTAAATAACCAAACGAGAATCTTTATGAATAGTAGCGATAAGCCTTGGGGTATTGAATTAAACACCTTCTTAATGCTAATGCATTTAAGCTTACTAAGTGGATTTATTATCCCGTTAGGGGGGTTACTCTTACCCATCCTGATGTGGGGTATGAACAAAGAACAGTTCCCTGAAATAGATAGGCATGGAAGAGTCATTTTCAATTGGATGATAAGTGCTTTTATCTATAGCCTTATTTGTATGGTACTCACATTTATTTTTATTGGTGTATTAGGTTATATGGTGCTTGGTGTTTTGAGTCTAGTGTTTATTGTAATAGGCGCAATAAAAGCCAATAGCGGTATACTTTGGGAATACCCGTTGAGTATCAAGTTTATTAAAATTTAATCTGATATTTTCAGATAAACACAATAAGTCTGGTTTACTAGGAGTAACAACATTTGGATTGGTTAAGTATTTTACCACCTCTTTTCGCAATACTAGTGGTACTTTGGAAAAAAGAGGTCATTTTGGCTTTGCTCGTTGCCTTATTTTCATCTGAACTCCTATTGATCATTAACCAAGATTTGAATATTTTTCTTACACCTATCAATTCGATTGATAGGGTCATCGCCACCATTACCAGTGAAGGCAATGCTAGAATACTGTTATTTAGCTTGTTAGTTGGTGCGCTATTAGCCTTTATGCGAGATTCGGGTGGCGTATCTGCTCTGGTAAATCGGTTAGTTTCATCCGGTATAGCTAAAACAAAAAAACGCGCAGGTGGTATTACCATGTTTACTGGCGCAGTTATTTTTATCGAATCTAACTTAAGTGTGCTAACAGCTGGGATAATGGCCAGAGGATTATTTGATAAATTTAAAATGAGCCGTGCTCGCCTTGCTTATGTTATTGATTCTACCAGTGCGCCGGTATGCATATTAATTCTTTTAAATGGCTGGGGAGCTTATATTTTAGGCCTTTTAAGCTCCTATGAATTACCTAGCTCAGCCTTAATTGTTTTGTGGAGTACGCTTCCATACAATTTTTATGCTTGGCTAACCTTGGTTGTTGTTGGTTACACAATATTTGCAGACAAAGTACATGGCCCAATGAAAGAAGCGGAAGTTAAGTTAGAAACAATCGATTCTAAAATAGACATTACCAAACCAACTAAAGCTAGATTCATGCTATTACCATTAGGTGTTATGATTATTTCCATGATTGCGTTCATGTTTTGGACCGGGGATGGGGATATAACTAAAGGCAGTGGCAGCCGCTCTGTACTTTACGCTACCTTTCTTGCTTGTATAGTGGGTTATTCACTTATTGTATTTTCTAAACAAAAAGACCACAAAAGTACTATCAAATTAGGCTTTTCAGGAATGGGAGAATTACTACCTCTTGTCACTATTGTGCTGCTTTCAATTAGCCTAGGTGCTAGTTTAAAAATACTTGGAACCGGCATATTCGTTGCGGGTTTAGTTGGAGATTACCTTCCCATTATTATGATAGCACCCATGCTCTTTTTGGCGGGTGGGATTATTTCTTTTACAACCGGTACATCATGGGGAACCTTTGCCATTCTTATTCCTATTGGCATGCCGCTTGTCACCGCACTCAATCTACCACCAGAGTTGATTCTAGCGGCCATACTTGGAGGGGGTATTTTTGGTGATCATAGCTCACCTATTTCGGATACAACGGCAGTGTCATCACTTGCTGCAGGCTGTGACTTGCTAACCCATGTCAAAACTCAACTTCCCTATGCGTTGGCAGTAGGCAGTGTCAGTTTTGTTTTATATATGTTGGTTGGATTATTAATTATTTAATCTGCTGAATAAAAAATGGCCAGCAAAGCTGGCCATCAAAGTATGTTTTAAACGCCTAAAATTAATTACAAGCGTCTTTCAATGCTTTACCAGCTTTGAAACCTGGCACTTTTGCCGCTGCAATTTGGATAGTTTCACCAGTTTGCGGGTTTCTGCCAGAGCGCGCTGCTCTGTCTTTTACTGAAAATGTACCAAATCCAACAAAAGTAACTGAGTCACCTTTTGCAAGGGCGGCTGTAATGTTGTCGGTGATAGCATTTAATGCATTTCCGGCTGCTGCTTTAGAAAGGTCGGCTTGTTCAGCAATTGCACTGATTAGATCGTTTTTATTCATAATTATTATGTCTCTTTTTATCAAGTTAAAGTGGCTGCAAGTCCATGCAACACGGCTATTAGATTGCATTTATCCGACAAGATCAACACCTTATGCACTTTTTGGCGTGAATACGCGAAAAAAATGTGCAATTAAGTCGAATTACAGCCTAATTCTTTACTACTATAGTCAATTAACGGAAAAAAGCTGTGCTAAATCTGAAAAATACTTAAATTCCAATGCATTGCCTGAAGGGTCGAAAATAAAGAAGGTACCTTGTTCTCCAGGTAACCCCTTAAAACGAATATAAGGTGAAATTTCAAATGGCACATTATGCTTTGATAACTTGTTTGCCAATTTGCTCCAATCGCCTTCATCTAGTACTAACCCAAAATGTGGAACAGGAACTGATTTACAATCGACCTCGTTAGGGCGAATAGCTTTTGGCATGTCATCTACTAAATGTGTCACTAATTGATGACCAAAAAAATCCCAGTCAATCCAGTGGCTATCACTACGCCCCATTTTACAGCCAATTATAGTGCCATAAAAATACTTAGCACTTTTTAGATCAGTAACAGGAATGGCAAGATGAAAGGGTCTTAATTGCATAGTAGTCTCATTATTAACTATCTTAAAAAACGTTTAAAAATCCACGTTTTAAATTTGTTAAGTGGCATATACCGAATAGAGTTTTCAAAACTGAAGTTTCGTTTCAGTATCGATTTTTCATGCGAAAACGTATCAAATCCAAATTTTCCATGATACCTGCCCATACCGCTTGTCCCTACTCCACCAACAGGTGCATTCGGATTCACCCAGAAAAGAGCGGTATCATTCACACATACACTTCCTGCACTCACTCTTTCTATAAACTTTTCCTCAAACTCTTTGTCTTCTGTAAAAACATACGCAGCAAGCGGCTTAGCCCTAGCGGTAATAAACTTAAGCATGTCACTACGGCCACTAAAACTAATGATTGGGATAATAGGGCCAAATATCTCTTCTTGCATCAAAGGGCTATTATTGTCGGGATTAAGCACTATGGTCGGCGATAAATACTTATCTTTAATATTGTGTTTACCACCAAATATCACATTTTGATTATCGAGATAACTGACTAGTCTTGCACAGTGGTTTTCATCTACAATTCGCCCATAAAACTTGTTAGTTTCTGGGTTTTTCCCATACTGCTTTTCTAACACTTTTTTTAATTCAGCCACAACGTTATCTAAATTACTCTGATGTACCATTAAGTAATCAGGGGCAATACAAGTTTGACCAACATTGATCAATTTACCCCATACCATGCGATTAAGCGCAATGGCTAAATCTACGTTTTTATCAATAATGCATGGACTTTTCCCACCTAGCTCAAGGGTAACTGGCGTGAGATGCTTTGCGGCTGCTTTCATTACAATTTTGCCAACATATTCACCGCCTGTGAAAAAGATCTTATCAAAATTAAGGGTAAGCAGTTCTGTTGTTTCCTCTTTCCCTCCTTCGATAATAGCAACAGCATTCATATCTAAATATTTAGGTAAGAGTTTTGCAATAAGTGCCGAAGTAGCAGGCGCTAAATCTGATGGTTTTAATATCACGCAATTACCTGCGGATATAGCGGCTAACATAGGGCTGATTGCCAACTGGAAAGGATAATTCCACGCACCTATCACTAAACAAGTGCCTAGGGGCTCAGGACGAATAATACTTTTTGCAGGCATTGCTAGTAAGGGAGTACCTACTCGTTTGGGTTTCATCCACTTTTCAACGTGCTTCAGTAAGTATTTAACGTCTTTTCTTAAATAGCCTATTTCAGTAATGTAAGCTTCTTCTTGAGACTTCTTTAAATCGCTATGTAGCGCCTCAGAAATAGCCTTTTCTTCTGTAATGAGTAGTGACAGCACTGCTTTTAACTGCCGTTTTCTCCATGACAAAGATTGAGTCGCACCCGACGCAAAATATTCATCTAATTTTTGTTTTTTATCAAAATATTCTTTAGCTAGCGAATCGTTTGCAAGCGATTCTGTTGCAATAACAGGGTCTTCATTCTTGATAACGTGCATACTGGTATTAGTCGCCAAATTTTGCTCCGTAACCTTGGTGAGTTTAAGTATTCTTGTCAGTAATATAAGAACCTTAATTAACGTTTAATTATGTTTTAGCATATCCTTTAGTCAGTCAGTTAACAATAAAGTTTAATTATACAAAACACAAAAAAACCAGCACTTCAAAAGTACTGGTTTTTATTAGTTACATTATTAAACTGAGTAAGGGTCGCGAAGCACCATAGTATGAGCTCTGTCAGGTCCAGTTGATATAATATCAATGGGCACACCAGTTAACTCTTCAATTCTGTTTATGTAGTCTATCGCCGCTTTCGGTAATTGGTCTAAAGTCGTTACACCAAAGGTATTGTCGCTCCATCCTGGCATAGTTTCATATACTGGTGTTACCGCTTCATAACCTTCAGCTGCCAAAGGAGGAACAGTGCTTATATTGCCACTTGCATCTTTATAGCCAATACAAATATTTAAGCTTTCAAGACCATCTAGAACATCAAGCTTAGTTAAACAAAAACCTGTGATTGAGTTTAATTGCACGGCTCTTTTTATCGCCACCGCATCAAACCAACCGGTTCTTCTTTTACGTCCCGTTGTTGCGCCAAATTCATGCCCTTTCACACCTAAGTGTTGACCAACTTCACAATCAAGTTCGGTTGGGAACGGACCTGAACCCACTCGAGTTGTATAAGCTTTAACAATGCCCAGCACATAGTCTAAATTTAATGGACCAAAGCCTGCGCCTGTGGCTACGCCACCAACAGTTGTGTTAGACGATGTTACGTACGGATAAGTACCATGATCAATATCTAACAGGGTACCTTGCGCACCTTCAAACATGATTGTCTCGCCTTTACCACGAGCTGTTTCAAGTAAATCAGTCACATCCACAATCATCGATTTCAATAAATCAGCAACCGAAAGCGCATCTTTTAAAACTTGGTCATAATCTAACGCGTCTGCTTTATAATATTCAGTCAGCATAAAGTTGTGATATTTCATGACTTCTTTTAACTTAACAGCAAAGTCTTCTTTATTAAATAAATCACCTACTCTAAGTCCACGCCTAGAGACTTTATCTTCATAAGCTGGCCCAATACCTCTGCCGGTTGTACCAATTGCTTTATTACCCCTCGCCATTTCGCGCGCAACATCAAGTGCTATATGAAAGGGTAATATTAATGGGCAAGCTTCACTTATTTTTAGACGCTCTTTTACTGGTACACCTTTGCTTTCAAGCATGTGCATTTCTTTCAGTAATGCTTCTGGACTAAGTACCACGCCATTGCCGATTACGCAGGTTACGTTTTCACGTAATATGCCAGAAGGGATTAAATGAAGGACAGTTTTTTCACCATCTATAACAAGTGTGTGACCAGCATTATGACCACCTTGATATCTAACTACATAAGAAACTTGCTCTGTGAGCAAATCAACTACTTTTCCTTTGCCTTCGTCACCCCATTGGGTGCCAAGCACAACAACATTTTTAGCCATGAATTCGAACTGTTAGTAAATTAGGCCGCGATTTTAACAAAATTTTATTTATATGGCATCTAATATTGACTAAGGTCTGTGAAGGAATTAATGAGATAGTGCATATCGAACGATTACAACTTATAAAACCCCCAAATATTAATAAATAATAAGTCAATATTGGCAGCAAAAATTAGTTTGAACAGTATTTAGTATTAAATTTCTATTAAAAGCTCACATAAGCAGCAGAAAAAAACACTCAAAAAAAATACAACTTTCTGTTTTATTTCATTAAGTTACCACTCTTCGGTATTGTCGAACAAACCTAAAATCAAAATTTTTATACAGCGCATACGTGAATACTTACATATAATTATTAATACCTACTGAGGAGTAGGCATACTTTTTACCTATTGTTGTCAATTTGAAAGCGCTTTGTTCGAGTTGACCGTTGTTTAGATAATAAAGAAGGTTGGTTATTATGGTTAAGTTGAAGTTCTTCATAAACGTAGCATTTATTTCTGTATTCGTAGGCAATGCAGTTGCTGCAACTAAAGAACCTGTGCCTCTTTCAACAAATGCCGTTAACACCAACCAACCTAACGAACGCGGTTTTATCTATCCTTCGAATTACTTAGCTACCAACGATTTAACAGAAACAAGCATCCTTTTTGTTTACAACGATCACATACTAGAGTTCTTTGATAATGACGCAGAACGTTTAGTGGAATATATAAACGCTGGCATCGACTTCAACAATGAAGCTTTTTACAACAGTAATATTCCTTTAAAAAGAAGCGTAGCGGGCGTTTTACATGCAGACGAAGCAGGTTTAGAATTTTGGTCAAGAAATGATACATATGTTGAAAGATTAGACGCATTAACCGATTTTCAAGCAACATCACAAAGCGAACAGCTTGCAGATTCTCTTCAATATTCTTATTTAGTTGGATTAGCTGGGTTTGAAAGATTAGAAGGTCAAGATGCTATCGTTGGTTTATCTCACTTAGCCGGAAACGTAAGTTGGATTTCTCCATACACGAACGAGACTGCAACATGGAGCGCTAGAACACTAGCTCATGAATTAGGTCACAATGACGGATTTAGACATACGACCACTGACCACGAACATCATCATGATTACCTAGCACGTCACGACGGTACAGGTTTCAAATGTGGTAAATATGCAAGCATCATGAATATTTCAGGTACACGCACAGAACCTTTCTTTTCAGATACCCAAGTTAGTTTGCTAGAAAACGGAAACCAAACACCTTGTGGTGAAATGGACGTAGCAAATTCTGCACAGGTATATCGTGACCTAGCAAATAACAAAATTCGCAATGCACAGGATACTTTCAGAAATCTAGTACCTGTAAGACAGACCTCTGGATTTGTATCAGTGCTCGAAAACATAAATTCAGTTCAGGAAGGTCAAAACTTAGTCTTTGACGTGGTATTCGATGGTGCTGAAAAAGGTGATTCAGTTAGTTTAGTTGTTAAACAAAAAACGGCTGACAAATCTGACTTTGAATCAAAACTTGTCCATATCATGCACAACGGAACAGATAATGTATATGCTATTTCTGTAGGCACTAAAAGCGACGATGAATCTGAAAGCACTGAAGTGCTTGAAGTTGAGTTAGTATTTGCAAATGGTGTACAAATTGACGAAAACCAACGCACTAGCCAAGGTGAAATAGTTGACTCGAATGATTCATCGTTTTCAAGCGATAGCGTAAATGCGCAGGTAAATGCGTCAACCACACCGGTAAATAACTCAACTGCGACAAATTCAACAAATGTAACCGCGCAAGAACCTGTTCAAGTAAATGAGACTGCCGCTCAAGGTGGCAGCACAAGCACTATCGTATTGATGTTATTAACAGCAGTTTTGTTAGGAAGAAGAACAAAGCTTAATTCATAAGCCTTGTTCTTTTTGTACGCTAGTAAAGTAAGCTGTAAAGCTTGCGTCTATATGCAGATTTTAGTGGGTCACCGTCAGCTAGGGCATTGATCATATCTAAAAACAGCTTTTTACCTTCGCCAAATGCCATGTCTTTTTTCACGACTTCAAACAACAGCGATAGGGCTTGCTCTTGCTTATGAGCTTGTTGAAGCGCAATTGCTAAATCAATTTTAATTTGCAGATCATCAGGATTACTCTCATGTTTAGCTTGTAACTCAAGTAGTTCAGGCGATTCGGACGCCTTTTCTGCTAATTCAATTTTACTCACAACAGCATGATATTCAGCCTGCTGATCAACCAGCCCTACTTTCTCAATTAAACTTTTACTTAAATCTAAATTCCCCGTTTCCACGCTAGCATCAGCTAACGCTATAACAATATCCATCCTTTCTGGTGCAATATCAAAAGCCTGTTTCAAAACGCCAAAGGCCTGTGAGTAATCACCTGCAGATATGAATGCTTGGCCTTGAACGAAAAACTCGTCTTCTGGCTTTGGAAGGTAATTGGCAAATGTTGCCTGAAGCTGCGCATCATCTTGTGGCCCGGAAAAACCATCCACCGGCTGACCGTCTTTTACAATCATGGTAGTAGGCAATCCCCTAACACCAAATTGTTGAACTATTTCAGCCTGCTCATCGCAGTTAACGGTTGCTAACAATATATTATCAGGGTATTTAGATACAAACTGTTTGGTCACGTCTAATTGCGCAACTGATGGTTCATCCCATTGCGCCCAAAAATAGACAACAACAATTTTAGTCGTTGACTCTTCAAGCATGACAGGACGGAAATTTTCTAAGTTTAGTTCAATGATATTTGGTTGCATAGTTCTCGTTATTTATCAGTTATCTGTTTAGAATTATGGCGACAAAAACATGATTTGCAATACAATTAGGCATATTAATCGTGAGAACAAATTGTATACCCACGTAACGACTCAGTAACTTAGAACATTCTTGACCTTCTAATATGAAGTTTAGGTGTTAGAAATACGTAACACACATTTTGTAATGGTTGTTAATATTGGTAGTATTCAACTAATTACTACTTAATTAGGTTTCTAAAAAATAAGGAATTAATTTGGCTAAATTTGTCATGCTTTTCATGCTAGTTTTCGTCTCTAACACAGTGTATTCGGGTGTTGAATTAAGTCCAACTGAGTTAGAAAGTATTGGGAATAAAATTTATTTAAATGAAACAGGTGGCAATGCAAAGTATTTAGTGGCGTGGAATGAAGGTGAACAATTTGCTTCTTTAGGTATAGGCCACTTTATTTGGTTTCCTGCCAATACTCAGCATCGATTTACGGAAACCTTTCCTGACCTAATTGAATTTTTAAAGGCTAAAGGGGTTACTATTCCTGCTTGGCTAAATGAATCGAATGACTGCCCGTGGACAAGTAAAAAAGCGTTTGAGCAAGCGAAAAGCTCGGAAAAAATGAATGACCTATATTTATTATTACAAACAACGTTTCAGCATCAAGTAGAATTTATTTTTCAAAGAATGAAAAAATCTCTACCTTTAATGGTGTTAAATACTGAAGATTTAGCAAAGCAACAAAAGCTACAATATAATTTCAGCCAACTATCCAATAGCGCGTTAGGCATGTACACACTTATTGATTATGTTAATTTTAAAGGTGAAGGTATAGCCGATTCAGAAAGGTACAAAGGTCAAGGATGGGGATTAAAACAAGTCTTATTGAATATAGATTCATCTGAAAAATCGGTACATCAGGCTTTTACACAATCTTGTATTACCGTATTAACAAATAGAGTCAATAATTCACCACAAAAAGAAATAGAACAAAAGTGGCTAGCGGGCTGGAGTAAACGCTGTCAAACCTACTCGAATTAATGCATGGTCTGTTAATTGACTAAAATCGTATAGGTAAATAAATGAAAACTAAGGCAATGCAATGAGTGAGCAAACAAGCGAACAAAGATTCACAAGTTTTAAAGAATTTTATCCTTATTATTTGAGTGAACACGAAAACCCAACCTGTCGACTACTGCACTTCATAGGTTCAAGTTTGGTACTAGGTGTGATTTTATATGCGATATTATTTTCTGCTTACGTTTGGCTATGGGCAATTCCATTAGTTGGCTATGGTTTTGCGTGGTTGGGTCACTTTTTTTATGAACATAATAAACCGGCTACGTTTAAGTATCCGTTTTATTCACTA
>DDIL01000160.1:0-875 GCA_002338515.1 Glaciecola sp. UBA1851
AGTGTCTTATCAGCTTGCAGTTCAAGCGATGACGACGACTCAGAAGGCTACATAAAATTTTACAATGCATCCCCTGACTCCCCTTCTATTTACCTTACCTTAGATGAAGATTTAGATGAAGACACCGATGACGAGTTCGAACAGACATTTTCACCTGTTGCATACGGCAAAGCAGGGTCAAGAATTTCACTGGAAAGTAGAAGCTATTTTTATGAATTAGCTTGGCAAAATGAGGAAAGTAGTGCTCGTACTGACTTAGAAATAGTGGATGAAGGTGAAATACAAGTCAATTCCGATAATACCCATTGGATTATCATGACTGACTCGATACAAGCTCCGCAAGTACTCACTATTAGTATACCTACAATATCTGATGATCAAAGCGACCAAGATGCCGAAGATAGTATATTTAATTTAAGAATGATCAATTTACACTCTGATGTGCCAGATGTAGATATCTATGCGTCAGATACTGATCAGACATTTAGTGAGGCAACTTTACTAGCTAACTTAGCCTTAAATACAGTTTCAGATAACTTTCGTTTAGATAGAGATCAATATAAATTTTATATTACGCTTTCGGGTGAAGAGAATGTGTTATTCACATCGGATGAAATCAACTACGCATTTGGCGGTCAATTTCTTCTCGCATTAAGAGAAAATATTGGAACCGGCGGTTCACCTTTTGTTATGGATAACATTGGAACGTCCACTATCGTTCAGTACGACGCGCTTGAATCAACGGCCAATATCTCAGTATATAACGGTTTATCTTCATCTAGCTTAGTGACTGACTATGCAGAAGCGATTAATGTTGAAATTCAAGGTCCAACTGATATTGATGATATTACTGAACTCGAATATGGTGACTTTAG
>DDIL01000160.1:1113-3186 GCA_002338515.1 Glaciecola sp. UBA1851
GAATCTTATGTTGTAGAAAGTGGTGATTATCGATTTAATGTAATAAACACTGAAAATGATAGTTTTCTGCTTCAAAATAGAGTGCTTAGCTTAGCTAAAAACACTAATAAAACGTTATTTTTATATTGGACAGAAGAAGAAGTAGACGATGACAATGATGGTAACGTTGACGAGAACGAAGATGGAGTTGTAGATGAGATTCGCCCGGTTGTTTCGACGTTAAGCGTTGATAATAGTAATCGATCGCGTTTGTACGACAAAGAAATTAAGCTTTTAAACTTAGTTACCTCAGACGATTTTAGAACCGTAACTGTCTATTTTGTTAAAAGCGATGAAATAATCGATACAGCTGAGAATAGTCGCAACTTAGCAGAAGGTAGCTCGTCTAGTGTCATTCTATTAAATAACACTTATCAAGTTTTAGTGGTGGCAAGTATAGATAACAACGATATTATTCTTGATGATTTAAGCCTAACACTAAGTGAAGAAACTAAAGATTTATTTTTAATATTAGAGCAGTCAGATCAAAGCCCAAGTGGATACGCAATTAGGATAGTAGACCAAGTGTCTGTTGATATTTCAGAATAACATAGTGTTATCAATAAAAAACGCCCCAGTGTATTTTGCACACTCGGGCGTTTTTATTAAATACACATCTACTGTGGCATTTTATTTTACTAATCGTTTTGCACGTAGGGCTATCAATGCAAGGCCTAAAAGCAAAATTGAGCCAGTTGCAGGAACTTGCATAGCAGGACCAAACCGACCTGAAATAAATTGCTCACCAGTTACCGTGTCAGTGTCAGTGTCTGTAAAGAAGACAGAAAATGACGTTTCACTATTAATTTCATAACTAGCGTCGCTAAAACCAGTAAAATCGTATATTGCGTAAGGTGAATCAAAAGTTAAATTAGAAAACCTAAATTCAACTACTTCGTCTGCACAAAACCAACCACAATAAGTACCTTCAGATTGGAAATAGAACTCCATAGAATCAGTGCCTTCATTTAGGTACAAATCATAGCCAAATGCGTCTACATCTAGACCATCTTGTATTGTTCCAGTGAAGTTAGAACTTGCCAGTCCATCTAAGAAGGTTTCTACTGTAACCGAACTACCGTCTACCAATACTGCCGCATTTACATTAAACAATGCACCCAATGATAATACTGAAATCGTTGCTAATTTTTTAATTGATTTAAACATTTACTATTCCTCTATAGTTTATTTTTAAATTCTTACACGACTTTAGCATATTTTAAGCCAAAATTTTAAATCATTGAAATTTAAAAAAATAAAAATATTTAGCATTCACAAAATAAACACTTGTAAAAATTACTGACACAGTATTTGTAACAACAAAATTATAATAATACTTAATTTTCGCTAATTTTTAATCTGGCGAACTATTTCTATTCATCCCCTTCCTCGAGCGTCATCAATGAGGTATTTCCGCCTGAAGCGGTGGTATCAATACTAATAGTTTTTTCTGTTAATAACCGCTGTATCATATTATCGTTATGCTCTGCGGTAATAACCGGCAGAATTGCACCGTCTCTTGATGCCATCTTTTGCACAAAACTAGTCGTTCTTGAAGTGCTACTATCAACTACCATGCCTGCAATATCAGGGTGTTCTAATAATGCCTCTAAGTGTTTAAGTTTTGCTACTTGAAACACCCCTTTTAGTGCGCCTGTGCTTTCAAACTTTTCTTTAAACTCAATAGCTTCGTTATAAAATAAATCAGAAACAACCGAAATAACCGTGTTCCCCGTTGCTAAGGCAGTAACTATCGACAACGTCCAGTATTCAAACATGACCTCTTTATCAGCAAACGTCACCAATATACCTCTTGGTTCTAGATGCAACGTATTACTCTCTCCTGTTGGCCCAGGCAACACTGTTGGCTTTTTCAAACGTTTTTCAATAGCAATTAGCTGGGAACGCGCACTAGCCAAAGTTTGATTAAGGTCGTCAGCTAAATCATCTACAATATCTACAGTGGCAACTTTAGCTAGTAGTTGCCTTACAGCAGATATTCTTCCTGTTAGTGATGTTAAGCGCCATTCCTGA
>DDIL01000102.1:0-14502 GCA_002338515.1 Glaciecola sp. UBA1851
ACCTTGAACCAGTATTTGACCAACGTTCAGGTTCAAACCCAAGTGATGGTAACCTTCGCTTCTCAAGTGAGACCGGAGCGCGTGTAACTGATAGTGAAATATTTGTATTTGGTGGCGAATGGACAGGTGACGACTTCAAAGTTAGTGCCGAGCTTTCAAGTTCAAGTTCAAGCACAACAAACCCATCGTTAGATACTACTGTTAACTTCATTAACCCTAATTCTCCATTAGTTGTAGAGGTTAGGAATGAAAGCGGAAGCCGAATTGGTCGCGTACCAATTATGGGAGACATCACTACTGAAGCAGAAGCGATTGCATCTTTAGATGGCGGTGCGTCAGGCTTTACACTTAACGACAATGCAGTGCCATTTATGTACGACTTAAGTGGTGGTTCATTAGCATTTGGTATCAATTTTGATTCTCCATTTGCACCAACCCCTTCTCAATTACTTGATCCAAATAATGTAGTATTAGACCAAGTAAACGTAGGTCGTGATAGAACTGACAATAAAGAAACAGCATTTAGAATAGATGGTACATACTTCTTAGATAGCGAATTTGTAACCTCAGTTGATGCTGGCTTTAGATTAAATAATACGTCTCATGAATATGAAGATATTGGTGGCAGAATTGGTGGTTTCAGCAGAATGCCTGATTCTCCAAACGGTTCGCTTTTTGCTGACCTATTAGTACCTGGTCCAAGCAATTATGGTGATGCGGACGGTAGAAGCTTGTTTATTTCTAACTTCCTTTTGCTTGACCCAGATTTGTCATTTTCTGACCCAGAGGGCGTTTTAGATACGTTGCAACAAGCGGTTATACAGCATGATCCTGATAGTCCTTCTATCTTAAATATTACCTCTGCCGAAAATGCGTTTAGAGATGTTGAAGAAACAACTATGGCGCTATACGCTCAAGCTAATTTTGAAATTGGCGAGAATATCCGCGGTAACTTTGGTGTACGTTATGTTCAAACTGATATCGATTCAACCGGTTTTGATCCTGATGGTGCTTTGTTTACCACTAGTGGAGACTACAGCTTTGTATTACCTCGCTTAAATGTTGTATACGAGCCACATGAAGATGTTGTTGTTCGCTTTGGTTACGGTACAGATTTAAGACGTCCAAACTTCAATCAATTAGGGACTGGTTTTACTCGCGATAATCAAGAAAACTCAGTTATTGCATTGGGTAACCCTGGATTAGAGCCAGAAGAAGTAGATTCACTTGACCTAAGTGTTGAATGGTATTTTGCAGAAGCTGCAATTGTAAGTGTTGGCTATTTCAGAAAAGAAAGAACCAATATCTTTGGTACAGATTTCGAAGGTGCTATCTTAATACCTAACGGCACAGGTGGCTTTAATAGAGAAACCGATCCAAGCTGTCCTGGTGGCGGTATTTACAACCCAGAAGTTATCCCTAACGTGTTAGGTGACCCTGATACGGTAGGTTTATGTGTAGATAAAACTACTCCGGGTAATGATCCATCCACAACAACTCAAACTGGTTTTGAATTTGCTGCACAATATGACCTATCAGCTTTTGAGGATGATTTAGGTTGGGCGTCTGGTTTTGGTGTTCTTGCTAACTATACTATTCAAGATTTCTCTGGCGGTTCTACGGTAGATACAACTTCAGGTCGTGGTTTAACTGTTCTAGGCGATGTGAGTATCCCACGTGGACTGTTAGATTTCTCTGAAAACGCATATAACTTCACATTATACTATGAGAAATATGGCTTATCTGCTCGTATGCGTTACACATGGCGTGAAGCATTCCGTACTAACGACTTTGCTGGTGGTGCAAACACCTCTGGTAGTAGTACGCTTAGCTTCCCTGTTGTAACTGATGACAGAGGCCAGTTAAATGCAAGTATTACTTATGATGTGAACGAAAATTTAAATATTGGTTTAGAAGCAGTTAACATTACTGAAGAACGTATTGACCAATACTGTGTAAGTCAAGGTTCATTATTATGCTTCGCTGGTTTCCCTGACCGTAGAATTACGTTTGGTGCAACATATCGTTTCTAAGATAATTAGAACGCAATTATTTACTAAGTAACTAAAAGCCCAGCAAATGCTGGGCTTTTTTATTGTTTATATTTTTAACATCGCAATGTAAATCGAACCTAGCTGGCTGAATATTACATAAATTATTAGCAGTCAAATATTTTGTAAATTTTTACCAATATTTATTTTATATTTTTACCAATAGTTAAATTTTACTCTTTGTGGTTTAAAAATATTAATTTCAATTAATTCAATGGCATAAAAATATAAAATATAATTTTATTGAAATAAATTAAAAAACCTTACAATCACACATGAAAAAAAAGATTGGTTAAATACATATTAATTATTACCAATATATTGACATTGGTTAATATAATTGTAATCATGATGTTGTTGTAATGTAAAAGTAAGTTGATTGTGTTGCACACTACACACATAAAGCATTGTCAGATTAGACGGTCGCTTTTCGCAAACATGACTACTGACTTAAGCGGCACTGAACATCTATCAATATAGGTCTACGTTATATGCAGACGACTTAGTATTTAAATGGATTGTTTGTCGCGTACATTAAACCCAACTAAACCAGATGTTAAACAGCCGTGCGTAATTGAAAGTTTCTATATTCTTAACTCTTTCAAATGAATGGTAGACAAAGCTAAAGCGCAACTTATAACTAGTAAAAAAGGAGTCGTAAAGTATGGCTAAACCAGTAATTGGCTTTATAGGTCTTGGACTTATGGGCAGCAACATGGTCGAAAATCTAATTAACAGAAATTACGACTGCATTGTGATGGATTTAAACAAGGACAAAGTAAATTACTTTGTTGAAAAAGGGGCTAAGTCAGCTGCGAGCGGTAAAGAACTAGCTCAGGGCGCAGACATTGTCATGTTATGTTTAACTACATCAGAAATTGTTGAAAAAGTTATCTATGCTGAAAATGGTATTAAAGATGGCTTATCAAGCGGTAAAACATTAATTGATTTTGGTACTTCAATACCAGCATCTACTAAGAAAATTGGTGCAGACTTAGCTGCAATAGGTGTAGGCATGGTAGATGCACCACTTGGACGCACACCAGCTCATGCTAAAGATGGCCTATTAAATATAATGGCATCAGGTGATCAAGCTGTATTTGATAAGGTTAAGCCTGTATTAGAAGAGCAAGGTGAAAATGTATTTTACCTTGGTGCACTTGGTTCAGGCCATACTACAAAATTAATCAATAACTTTATGGGTATGACGACTGTTTGTGCTATGTCACAAGCTTTCGCTGTTGCTGAAAAAGCTGGCGTAGACAGACAACAATTATTCGACATTATGTCAACAGGCCCTTCTAGCTCGCCATTTATGCAGTTTTGTAAAAACTATGCAGTTGACGGTGTCAGTGATTTAGGTTTCTCTTTAGCCAATGCTAATAAAGACTTAGGTTACTTTGTACAAATGGTTGAAGATTTAGGCACGCGTTCTGACATCGCCAATGGTTCATCTGCTAATTTAAAAGCAGCAGTTGAAGCAGGAATGGGCGCAGGAAATGTACCAGAAATATTTGATTATTTTCGCAACTTAGACAAGTAAGTTGTCCCTATTGGTAGCTTTCCTTTTAGGATAGCTACCTTTTTTTTAATCTGTAATTGGAAAAATTTATGCCATTTTCTGTTCGTCATTTAAGTATATTTACTTTTGCACTTGCCACTCTATTCATAAATAGCGTACAAGCTAAGGAAATTTTAATTTCATCTAAAGCGCAATATGAAAAAATTGCACCCGACTTAAAAGCCGGTGACACAGTAATATTACAAAATGGCACATGGCAAGATTTTGAAATATTATTGGAAGGTGAAGGAACAGAAGATTCACCTATACACTTAACTGCACAAGAGAAAGGCAAAGTTATTTTAAGCGGTGAATCTAATTTAAGACTGGCAGGTAAGTATTTAAAAGTATCCGGCTTAGTGTTTAAGAATGGATTTACACCAACAAGTTCAGTAATTGAATTTCGAAAAAATAAAGACGAATTAGCATATCATTCTCGCATAACTGAAATAGTTATAGACGATTACAATAACCCAGATAAACAAGAATCTGACTATTGGGTAGCCTTTTATGGCCAGTACAACCGAATGGACAATAGTTATTTAGCTGCCAAACGCAATAAAGGTGTGACTGTTGCGGTGCGTTTGAACAACGAACAAAGCCAGCAGAACTATCATAAGATTGATCATAACTATTTCGGATTTCGACCAATTTTTGGTTCAAATGGTGGCGAAACATTAAGAATTGGCACTAGTCACTACTCCCTTACCGATTCATTCACGTTAGTCGAAAATAATATTTTCGAAAGAACCAATGGTGAAGTTGAAATTATATCAGTGAAATCAGGTAAAAATAAATTAATTGGCAACTTGTTCTATGAAGCAAGAGGCACGCTTACCATGCGTCACGGAAATGGTAATTTAATAGAGAATAACGTCTTCTTAGGTAACGGAGTTGAGCATACAGGCGGTATCCGCGTTATCAACAAAGACCAAATTATAAAGAACAACTATTTATACGGTTTAACTGGCTATCGATTTGGTAGCGGCTTTACTATTTTAAACGGTGTACCGAACTCCCCTATTAATCGATATCATCAGGTAGACAATGCGACGATTACCAACAATAGTTTTATTAACTTAGATCATATTCAATTTGCTGCTGGTAGTGACGCAGAGCGAAGCGCAGTACCTATAAATAGTAAGATGGAAAACAACCTAATTTATAACGAGAGCGGCAACCACCCTTTCACATTATTTGATGACGTATCAGGCATAAAGTTAAGTAATAACATTGCTAATGTTGATGTATTAGATGAGCTTGAATATGGTGTCGATAAAAAACGCATCACCTTAGAAAAAGCTGATAATGGCCTTTTATATCCAAAAGGATTATCAGTAGGTGCCCCTAAAGACTTAAACGTAATAACACACGATGAAGTTGGTCCTAGTTGGTATCCTAAAGCGCCAAAAACGGTTGCATTTGATTCAGGTAAATTACACAAAATCAACGCAAGCGCGAGTGAACTATTAGCCGCTATTAATGCAACTGAATCGGGTGACGTAATTGAAATAGCGCCGGGCAATATGATTGTTCCAAGGTTAATAGCAATCAATAAAACGCTAACCATACGTGCGCAACAAAACAGACGGACTAATATTTCTTTTGAAAGAACTTCCTTGTTTGAAATACAAGACAACGGTAACTTAAAACTTGAAGGATTAGTCATTAGCGGTGATGAGAGCCCAGATGCACATGGCAATAGCGTTATACGCACCAAAAAATGGGGCATGGTTAATAATTACCGTCTTTGGGTCAACAACAGTATTGTTACTCAGCTAGATATCAATCACTCTTTTCACTTTTTCAGCACTGGAAAAGGCGCATTTGCAGACGAGATAATTCTTACAGGCAACGTATTTTCTAACGTAACCGGTGACATACTAAGACTTGATTCAGAAACAGAAGATTTAGGTATATACAACGCTGAATATGTCACGCTAACAAATAACGATTTTACAAACGTGCAAGGTGCACTGGCGAAAGTCTATCGAGGCGGAACCGATGAAAGTACATTTGGCCCCCACTTCCAGTTAACTGATAACACGCTAAAACAAATTGGAAATGGCAAAAGAAACAAAACTAACGCAGGCATCTATTTACATGGCGTACAGGTTACTAATATAGATAGAAACACGTTTGAAATGGTAGCGCCTATTGTTATTGAACATACAGTTGGAGAGCCCAAAACGGCTATTTTAAATAATAAATTTAATAACACACCCTCGCCAGTCATAACAGAAGTGCATGTTGGCGGCGAACATACAGCAACATTGAAAAATAACGAGTTTAAATAAAGGAAAGATCTCAAACATGAATTTGTTATGAGATTCAAAAAGTTGTTTAACAATAGATTTTCCTTTTAGCTATATGAATAGAAATACTAGGCAAGTTCTAACTGAACTCATAGCTAGTTGAAATTCGGTAACTTTAATAACAGAGCGAATATGAAAAAGATATTATTTTTGGGTGAATGCATGGTGGAGCTTAGGCTCTCAACAAGCAATGCTTTATCGCAATCGTTCGCGGGCGATGTATATAACTCAGCCGTATATTTAAAAAGAGCGTTTCCAAATGTGCACACATCTTTTGTTACTGCCATTGGGTCTGATGCGCTAAGTAATAACATGCAACATACTGTTACCCTTGAGCAAATTGAAACACAAATGATGTTTGTTCATCCTGATAAAGCGCCAGGCATTTACTTAATTGAAACAGACGATGAGGGCGAGCGCTCTTTTACTTATTGGCGGAATGATTCTGCAGCAAAAAAGGTAATGGATTTTATAGGAGAAGCAGAGCAAGCAACGCTTGAAAAAGCTGACATGTTCATGTTTTCGGGAATATCGCTTGCTGTCATTGAAGAAAATAGCAGAGATAAATTTTGGACAGTTTTACAAAGCTTAAAAGATGCGGGCGTACAAATAGTATTTGACCCTAATTATCGTCCTAAACTTTGGGATTCACCAGCAAAAGCCAAAGAGCAATTCGACAAAGCTTTTGCATTATCTGATATTGCGCTACCAGGGATTGAAGATTTTGAGGTGTTATACGATTTGAATAGCGCAGAGCAAGTAATCAAGCACTGCTTGAGCTTAGGCGTGTCAGAAATAATTGTAAAAAATGGTCCTCAATCGGTATTTTCATTTGTAGACTCAAAGCAAGAAGAACACACCATTATTTCCGTTGATAACGTAGTTGATACAACGTCCGCTGGTGACGCATTTAATGGTGCCTATTTGGGTAGCCGCCTCAACGATATAAATATTGCAGATTCAATAAAGCTTGGGGCAACTGCGGCAGGCACGGTTATTCAACATAAGGGGGCAATTATCCCTAAACAAAACTTTAACCACGCAATGACTGAAAAAATGACTGAGTTAAATAATAAGAGGCAGGACAATGTCTAGGAATTACATACTGTTACTTGGGTTTTTGGTAGTTATGGTAATTGCCAGCCTAATTGGATTGGGTTTAAGAACACAAAGTAACCAAACTGTTTTACATGTAGGGCATGTAGTAGATACGTCACATACTATGCACAGAGCGTTGTCTTATTTCAATGACAAACTGACTGAGGTATCTGGCGGTGAATTAACCATAGAAATATACCCCAGTGGCCAGCTAGGCTCTGAACGTGACCTAATTGAGCTAATGCAAATTGGTAGCCTAGCAATGGCTCAGGTATCGGTTGGCCCGGTTGAATCGTTTGTACCCGAGATGCAAATTTTTAGTTTGCCGTACGTATTTGATGATGCAGATCATTTTTGGCGAGTAATCAATAGTGATTTAGGCGAGAAGCTATTACTGTCGCCCCTAAAAGTAGATTTACGCGGATTAGCGTTTTTCGATGCCGGTAGTCGTAGTTTTTACACTTGCCCAAAACCAATAGACAACCCTGACGATTTAGCTGGCATGAAAATACGTGTTATGAAAAGCCAATCAGCGGTATCACTTATGCGTGAACTTGGCGCTTCTGCGACTCCTATTTCTTTTGGTGAATTATATACAGCCCTACAACAAGGTGTAGTAGATGGTGCTGAAAATAGTCCCATTACCTATTATAAAGCTCGTCATTATGAAATTTGTAAAAACTTCACGTTAGATGAACACAATACTATTCCAGCTATTGTGATGTTCAGTGAAAAAATTTGGCAAAGCCTGAACGAACAACAACATCAGTGGTTGCAAATTGCAATGAAAAGCACCGTTGAATATCAAAAGCAATTATGGGCAGAAGACACACAAGTTGCTCTAACAAATTTAGAAGCCGCTGGCGTCAATATTATTACGCCTGACAAAACACCATTCCAAGAAAAAGTGGTGTCATTTAAAGAAAGTTTTGAGGGAACACCTATTGGTGACATTTTAGAGCAAATAGAGGAAAAAAGATGAGTACGTTTAATAAAGTGCTTGGGATAATTGATGCGATTTTAATCCGATTTTTACAAGCTCTATTGTTGTTAGTAACCGCTGCAGTAACTTGGCAAGTATTCTCACGATATGTGCTTAACGCACCAAGTTCATTTACTGAAGAATTAGCTCGGTTTTTATTAATTTGGATTACCTTGCTAGGTTGCGCTTATGCTTATCGTAAAAATGTGCATTTAGGTTTAGATATGATTTATACCAGTGCAAACGAGTCATATCGAAAAGTCATGTATTTTATTATTCATTTGTCTGTTGCTTTCTTTGCATTAAGCGTGATGGTAATAGGTGGATATGAATTGGTAAATATGACTAACACCCTAGGACAATCTTCTCCTGTTCTGGGCATAGACATTGGTACCGTTTATTTAGTCATTCCTTTAAGTGGCGTATTAATTGTCTTATTCGCAATTAATTCACTCATTCAACCTAATTACAACATAGAACACGGAGAATAAAGAATGACTGCTTTATTTTTACTATCTTTATTCTTTTTACTGTTATTTTTAAATGTACCTATTTCGTTTGCAATTGGCTTATCGTCTTTCGTATTTATGATATTCGCAATCGATTTCACGCCTGCAGCAACCACTATCGCTCAGCGGATGACAAATGGCGTAAATAGTTTTGCATTAATGGCAATACCATTTTTTATTCTATCAGGTCAAATTATGGCGCAGGGCGGGATTGCTAAACGCCTTATAAACTGCGCTATGGCATTGCTTGGCGCACTCCCGGGCGGTTTGGCATTAGTTAACGTTCTCTCTTGTACGTTCTTTGGCGCAATTTCTGGCTCTGCGGTTGCATCTACATCTGCAATTGGTAGTTTCATGATCCCGCAGATGGAAAAAGCGGGTTATAGCAGAGAGTTTTCCGCATCTGTTACCGCAGCAGCGTCTACTACCGGTTTAATCATACCGCCAAGTAATATTTTAATTATATATGCAGTAGCAAGTGGCGGCGTATCAATTTCAGCTCTATTCTTAGCGGGTTATTTGCCCGGATTACTGGTTGCGTTTGGCCTTATGCTTTGCTGCGTTATGTATGCAAAGAAAAAAGGGTTTCATGCGTCAGAGCGCTTACCATTAAAAGTTGCATTAAGTTATATATGGCAAGCAGTTCCGAGTCTTGCACTAATTATTATTGTAATGGGCGGTATTATTACTGGGGTATTTACGCCAACAGAAGCAGGTGCCATTGCTGTAATATACGCATTTATACTAGCTGCTGGTGTTTATCGTGAAATTTCACTCGCTAAGTTTAGCGAAATACTGACTAAAACGATTGAAACAACAGCGATTGTTTTATTTCTTATCGCAACTTCAGCCGCATTATCATGGGTATTGTCTTACGAAAATATCCCACAAGACCTAACCAGGGTGTTATTAGCCATTAGTGAAAACCCATTGATGATACTGTTAATCATTAATTTAATTTTACTACTAATAGGCGCCTTTATGGATATGACGCCTGCTGTACTAATATTTACACCTATATTCTTGCCTATTGCCGCCTCTTTAGGTATTGACCCAATTCATTTTGGAATAATGATGGTACTTAATTTAAGTATTGGATTATGCACTCCGCCTGTTGGCGCGATATTATTTGTTAGTTGTGCGGTGGCGAAGACTAAAATTGAAAAAATGTTTAAACCAATGATCCCTCTTTATATTGCTATGTTGGTTGCGTTAGTGCTTGTCATTGCCTTTCCGTCAATCACCAAAACGTTACCTGATATGTTTTCGTGAATAAAAATTCATTGGTGTGAATTGATTTTTTAGGGCATTATTGAGTATTATTACCAGATTGGTAAGAATGTTTACAACATACTATTTACAGAGCTTTGGTTAGCTTTAACGTAATTGTGTGCTGGTTTAAATATAAAACGAGTGAAAGCTTCAAATAATAGCGTGATATAAGAAGGTTACGGCATGAAAAAGCGCAGAATGTTTTGGGATATTGTTGATAAAATTAAAGCAGATATAGACTCTGGTATTCATGAAGCCGGAAGCCGTTTACCCCCTGAGCGCGAATTAGCTGAAAATTTTGACGTTAGCCGCCCTACTATTCGCGAAGCGATTATCGCATTAGAAGCAATGGGCTATGTTGAGGTAAAAACAAGTTCTGGGGTATATGTAATAGCACAATCTAATAACAATAATACACCTTCGGAAGAAAATTTAATTACTGCGTTTGAGCTTACTCAAGCTAGGGCATTAGTTGAAGGCGAAGCAGCTGCGCTGGCCGCAAATTCTATTACAGATTCTGAACTCGACAAACTAAGTCAAACACTGGATAGAATGGAATCTGGAATAGAAGCAGATAAGGCAGATAGAGAGTTTCACGAAATAATTTCTAAAGCGACTCGTAACAATGCCATATTGTTGTCGGTTAAGAAGTATTGGGAATTACGAGACTCACAAGAGCAAATAAAATCGGCTTACAATGGCGTATGTAGCCAGTCAATACAAGATAGAATGATAGAACACAGAGCAATATATGACGCACTAAAAGAGCACAATGCCCATGCCGCAAGAACGGCTATGCATGCTCACTTTAACAGGTTAATAAATGCGTTATTTGATATTAGTGAAGCGCAAGCATTAGAAGAAGTTCGCAAAAAAACAAGCCAATCTAGAGACTTATATTCTTTGAATCATCTGGTTGGATAGTGATTCACAAAAAAGCTAAGCTTGCAAAAGCCTAGCTTTTTTATGTTATGGCTACCGCTATCCTATTATCAATTTCGTGAAATCCACTGCCTGACTGCCTAATGCTTGAAGTTTCTTAATTGTAGCTTCATCATTTATTTCGCCACTATCGTCAACTAAGTTTCCAACTGAACTAATAGCCTGCTGGCTAGGATGCACATGCATGCCCAAGTTCCCAAACAACATACGCGTTGGAACCAATCCTCTCATGCCTCCTAAACCGCCAGGAGATGCCGACATTAACGTGATCGTTTTTCCTTTAAATGCTTGCAAAGGACTTTCGCCCTCTTCTTTGCGAGACGCCCAATCCACAATATTTTTAAGCGCTGCGCTATAACCGCTATTATATTCTGGTGTTGCAATTAGAAAGCCATCTGCTTCAAACATTAGTTGTTTGAATTCTTGTACTTTTGCTGGCACACCGCTTTCTGCTTCATCATCTTCGTTAAATATGGGTACAATGAAATCTTTTAAGTGCGCTACCTTAACTTCAGCCCCAGCGTCTTGTGCTGCCTTAGCAACAACTTTAACAATAGCTTGATTAAATGAGTCTTTCCTCAAGCTGCCTGAAAATGCTAATAATTTACACATAAGTCCCAACCTTTATTCATTATAATAATTTGATGTGATTGTTACGAGGGGAAGCTGAATTCGTTCAAAAATAAGAAAGCACAACAGGCTCTTATCAAAGATTAATAATTCAGTACTGCTACAAAATTGAAAATGTAAGGTAAGTTTTGCAACGATAGATTACTTATTACCCAAGCTCGGAATATGCATATCCCGAGCTTCGATTGATTACATGCTTTGCATGGTCTCAATACCCAATAAGTCTAGGCCTAAAGATAGAACATTAGCAGTATGTTGAGCTAGCATTAATCTTGATTGTTTAGCACTGCCACTTACTCCCTCTTTTAATATTGGGCAAGCTTCATAGAAGCGCATAAATATGCTTGCAAGCTCATACAGATAAGTACAAAGCACATGTGGGGTAGCTTCTTTTGCTAGAATTTGAAGGGCATCAGTTAGCTGTAGTAATTGCAATGCTAATGCTTTTTCAGCGTCTTCTGTAATTACAAGCTCATTATCTGTCGCTAACTTACCCTTTGCTATTCCTGCTTTTGTGAAAATACTTTGAATTCTTGTATAAGCATACTGTAAATAAGGGGCAGTATTACCTTCAAAGCTTAACATCGAATCCCAATCAAACACGTAATCAGTTGTTCTATTTTTACTTAAATCAGCGTATTTAACCGCACCAATACCAAGTTTATGACTCATCTCTTTGAGTGCTGTGGGTTCAATATCAGGGCTACGAGTAAGTACTAATTTATTCGCGCGCTCAATTGCTTCATCTAATAAGTCAACCAGCTTCACTGTGCCGCCCGTACGGGTCTTAAAAGGCTTATTATCTTTACCTAACATCATTCCGAAAGGACAGTGTTGATATTGCTCCTGTTCGTTCATAAAACCCGCTTTGCGCGCAACAATTTCAGTTTGCTTGAAATGCAAAGCCTGTCTTGCATCAGTAAAAATTAACGTTCTGTTGGCATTTAGAACATTTGAGCGGTATCGAATAGCGGCTAAATCGGTAGTTGCATACAAATATCCACCACCCGATTTTTGTACAATATATACGGCTGGGTTACCCTTTTTATCCGCTAATTCAGGTATAAACACCACTTGTGCGCCTTGATCTTCTACCGAAATTCCCTTTTCTTTTAGCTCTGTAATCACATTAGCTAAGTCTTTATTGTAAGCACTTTCACCCATCACATGTTCACGTGTTAGGGTAACATTTAGCTTTTCGTAAACCTCTTCTGAGTGACTAATAGACACATCAATAAAGTTTTGCCACAAGCTTAAACATTCGCCGTCTCCGCCTTGCAATCGCACCACGTACTCCCTAGATTTATCTGCAAAACCTTCTTCAGAATCAAAGCGAACTTTTGCTTCACGATAAAAGTTCTCTAAGTCGCTAAGTGCCGTTTCTGCCACTTCGTTTTGCAGGAGTTTGTCTTGTAAGTGAGCAAGTAACATTCCAAACTGTGTGCCCCAGTCTCCCATATGATTTTGACGCTTAACTTCATGTCCTAAAAACTCTAGGCATTTCACAACAGCGTCGCCAATAATGGTTGAACGTAAATGACCAACATGCATTTCTTTGGCTAAATTAGGCGCGCTGTAATCAACTACTACGGTTTGCTTAGATTGAATATCTACACCTAACCGTTCGTTGCTTGCTGCAAGTTTAATTTGTGTCGCTAACCATTGCGGCTTTAAATGAATATTAATAAAACCTGGTCCCGCTATTTCAAGCTTTTCGGCTACATCATCCAGTTTCACTGCATCTAGAATAGTGGCTGCAATATCTCTAGGGTTTTGCTTTAACTTTTTAGCCAGCGCCATGGCACCATTAAACTGATAATCACCAAATCCAGGACGATTACCCTTGGCAACAGGAACGGGTGCATCTGCCCAACTTAATTCAGTTAATGCTTGTTTGAAGCGCTCTACTAATAATGCTTGAATATTCATTTTTACCTATGTCTTTCAATTTTTTAGATTACTGCTCGCGAGTAGCTGCAAATTTTATATCCGGGTAACGTTCTTGTGCTAATGACAAGTTCACCATTGTCGGTGCAATATACGCTAAATTATCACCACCATCGTAGGCTAAATTGGTTTGGTTTTTACGCTTAAACTCGTCTACTTTTTTGTCATCGCCATATACCCATCGGGCAGTTGCCACATTCACATGCTCGTATAATGCATCAACGTTGTATTCCGCTTTAAGCCTAGCAACAACGACATCAAATTGCAGTACACCAACTGCGCCAACAATTAAGTCATTATTCATAAGCGGGCGAAATACTTGTACAGCCCCCTCTTCTGACAATTGAATTAAGCCTTTTAAAAGTTGTTTTTGTTTTAATGGATCTTTTAGCCGTATTCGTTTAAATAATTCTGGAGCGAAGTTTGGAATACCCGTAAAATTATATTTTTCGCCACTGGTAAAGGTATCACCAATTCTCATTGAGCCGTGATTGTGTAACCCTATAATATCGCCTGCATAGGCTTCTTCTAGCAAAGCTCTGTCACCTGCCAAAAAGGTTAAGGCATCAGAAATTCTTACATCTTTGCCAATACGCGTATGGTGAAGTTTCATCCCTTTTTGATATTTGCCAGATACAATTCGACAAAATGCAATACGGTCTCGATGTTTTGGATCCATATTCGCTTGGATCTTAAATACAAACCCGCTAAAGCTCTCGTTTTCAGCCTCAATGTTTTTCTCGGTGTCTGTTTCTCTAGGTAATGGCGTTGGCGCCCATTCAACTAAACCATCTAGCATATGATCCACACCAAAATTACCTAAAGCTGTACCAAAAAATACCGGCGTTAATTCACCTTCCATAAACATCTCTTGGTCAAACTCATTTGACGCGCCCTGCACTAACTCTAATTCTTCACGCAGTTGCCCGGCTAAATCAGTGCCTACGGCCTCATCAAGTTCAGGGTTGTTTAACCCTTTTATTGTTCTTACTTCTTGAATGGTATGGCCTAAACCCGTTTTATAAAGTAGGGTTTCATCACGTGTTAAATGATAAACGCCTTTAAACAGTTTACCGCATCCAATTGGCCACGTAATAGGCGCACAAAGAATATCTAATTCAGACTCAACCTCGTCTAACAGCTCTAGAGGATCTCGAATGTCTCTGTCTAATTTATTCATAAACGTAATAATGGG
>DDIL01000102.1:14852-23774 GCA_002338515.1 Glaciecola sp. UBA1851
AAGTCTTCGTGCCCTGGAGTATCTAGTAGATTTACCAGCTTATCGTTGTAAGGAAATTGCATGACGCTGGTACTAACCGATATCCCTCTTTCCTTTTCCATATCCATCCAGTCAGATTTTGCGTGTTGACCAGACTTTTTCCCTTTTACTGTGCCCGCTTTTTGCAAAGCATTTCCAAACAACAGTACTTTTTCAGTAATGGTTGTTTTGCCCGCATCTGGGTGCGAAATGATAGCGAACGTTCTTCGCTTGTTTATTTCTGTATTGAGTTTGGCTTGAGCCATGTACCTTCCCGTCGTGCACAAAAAATTGCACAAAATATAATAAAACTAATCGGCTATTTAAATGAACAACGCCTTACACATATACAAACCAACATGTTTTGATAAACATATTTAAGTTGTTGTGTTAATAAAATTCCAAAGTATCATTTCTATGTGTAGTGAGCTATGTGCTGCACATCATTCATAGTAAGCCATCAAAAAGTGTGAGTATTATACTGACTAATAAAGTAAAGGCACGCTACTATAGCGTTTTAAATAGTATTTTTTAGTAACGGCAATTAGAAGTAAGTATTTTTAACTAAATGAACGATTAATTGAGTAAATTTAAGGCTTGTAACCAGCCCTAGTTAGGATGTTAATAAACATGAGAGCTGAGACTAATAAATTTCTATCCATTAATATTTCTATCCATTAATAATGCATCGGCAAATTTATTATTTGAAACTTTATAATAATTTTTGCGACGCCCTGATAGTACAAATTGATATTTTTCATATAACGCGATTGCACTTAAATTATTCTCTGCCACTTCTAATAATATTGTTTCTTTATTAGCTTGAGTTGCTAGCTTAATTAATTTATTTAGCATACTCGAAGCAATACCTTGTGTTCGTTTGCTATTAGAAACCGCTATATCTTCAATTTCCAGTGTATCTAAAACCGAACTTACAGCTACATAACCAATCACGTTTTTTGCGTCATCAACTGCTATTAACGAAAACTCAGAATTGAGGCTAGTATAAAAGGTTGAGCGGGACCAAGAATTTTGTTTTTTCACTTCACCATAAATGGTATACGCTTGCTCGAAGTATTGCTCATAGTTGTTGGCTGAAAGGATGTGCACGCACTATTCAACAACATTAACAAAAGGCTGAATGGCTTGCCAAATAGACCGTTTTAACGCTTGCTCATTGCCGTAAAACATAAGGGGGAGTTGGAGGCTTTTGTTGTCGATATCGTATTTGGGAGTGTTCCCTTTGTAAATAATATCTTCTATAGAAATGTCTAACAAAGCAACCACATCACCAAGCCATTTTTGCTTTTCAACTTCAAGGCCTTCAACACTTTGGTATAAATCAATACCAATCGCTTGAAGTTGAGCTTGATAATTTTGGTTAAACGACGTTTGCATATTGATACCTAATGAAGGCTTATATTAACATTCATGTTTGCCTATTAAGGCAAGTCATAACCAACAATAACGAGAGAAAGTGGCAGGGGTGGAGGGACTCGAACCCCCAACCATCGGTTTTGGAGACCGCTGTTCTACCAATTCGAACTACACCCCTAAAAAGCGAAAGCATTATAACCATACTTAACTATAAATCCACAATTTTTTATACGTTCTACAACTAGTAATTTAGTTATATCTATTGCTCAAAATCTACAGCGTCCACCCATAATCCATTAGTAAATTCAACAAATTCATACACTTGATTTACTCGCGCTAAAATTTCATCAGCACTAGAGTTAGCCAAAGCTGCATATTCGTCACAAAGCGTTTTCTTACATTCTGGGTTAAGTTGATTAATTATACAACAACTCGCTATATCAAAATAACGACATCCTAGGCCAGCATATTCCCAATCAAGTAATGGACCCGATGGAGAACAGACATGACTGATATGCAAGTCGTTATGACATAACACAAAGTCTTCGGAGTATTGCTTTGTATAATCCGTCCACTTCACCAACATAGTTTGATAATGCTGCTGAAATGAATAACTGTTATTTTTCTTACTCAGTGCACTATATTCACGCCAGTGCTCAATCAAAGATAAAACCGGGGCACTCACAAACGCGGAGTGCACTTGATGAAGCGCTTCAGCTAGTGCGTTTAGATTGGAGTCTGTATTCATTACCTTGTAATCAATCCATTGTTCGCAATAGATTGTTGCGTCTTCACTCAAAAACAATGGCTGGGGAGCCAATCCAAATATAGCTAATTCCTCCTGCAGTCGAAATGTTCGTTTTCGATTAATAGGTAACACACTATTACCTTCGAATACTTTTAAAAGAAACTCGCTTTCTCCATCTTTAACTTGAAAGTTTTTATTAATAGTCCCTTCATAAATCCTACAATAGCTGACCTGTGAGGTTGAATTACTAATAATTTCGTATTGCTTTAGCGTTTTAAGCACATCACTGGGCAGTTTATCTTCCATTTTATAAAACCTATTTATTAATACATGTAAATATCAGACTCGATTCCAGTTAAATAAGAATAATGCCCTCAAAGCACTGTAGTCTTGGATGTTAAGTTGCCTATTTAATAAGGCAGTTTGAGCACTTACTTTTGCTCATTCATTCTCAGGTTGTAATCGGCTTTCCAATTTAACAATCCTTTTAATGCTATACCAATATATATAACCATTAAAAATGCGGTTAAATAAAGGGAAGAGGGCCAGACTAAAAAGATCGTTGCTAAATTAATTACACTCCAATAGTACCAACTTTCAATATACTTACGAACGGTTAAATAAGTCGTTAGCAATGAAAATACGGTAACTCCAATGTCTAATAGTACCAAATCATAACTCAACCAAAAAATAGCTACCCAATAGGTAATGGCTGAAATCGCAAACCCTAGTAAAACAATAATGATATGTAAGTAAAAAGGCATGTTCGATATTTTAATTTGATCATCACCTTGCTTTCGCCAGATAAAAAACCCGAAAATAGCCATACCCATGTAGTATAAATTAAGTAACATTTGAAAAATAAGGGTGACATCCCAGTACACATAAGCGAATAATGAAGTGCTAATAAAACCAGCGGGCCAACACCATATATTCTCATGGGCGGCCAACCATACATAAGCAATAGCTAAGAATACGGCAACAACTTCAACCCAGCTTTGTTGTTGCCATTGTTCTAGTATGAGATTTAATATATCCACTTAAAACAGACTAGCTTTTATAAGGAGCATCTGTAATCGCCATATTGGTAGAGTTCAGAAATTTACATACAAAAATGGCTTGCCCAACTTGCTCATATGTTTTTTTCATTTCTCGATTCATGACATCCATTACCACATCATAATCGCCGCTTACAAAGGTACTGGTATGAGAAGTATTAACATGTAAACCAGAATGTTCGTTTAATCTGTCAATAAACCCTTTAATATGAGGGATGTATTCTTCATTTAATGGATATAACGATATTTCTACGCCAAGTTGCATTGTATGTTCCTTTTTTTTATAACCATTCATATTCAAACGTTAAGCCAAACTGCTGCGGTTGACCGTATTGAAAATAAGGTCCAAAACTCTCGTATCCGTCTCTTGGATCGTTCGGAAAACTGCCAAAACCACGGGTAATAATATCTTCATCAAATAGGTTTTTTACCCAAAGCTTCACCACATAATTATGTTTGCCGCTGCTTGTATAAGCTAGTTCACTATTCACAACATACGATTTCGACGCCTTCACACCATGATTTAAACCAAGTCTAAAATCACTTTTATATTGAGCATCTATATGCCATTTAACATCATCACTAATTTGCCAATTAGACCCAACATAAGCGGTATATTTAGGCGCATGAGCCTGCTGCTGAAGTGGGACAAATTCACCATCTAATCGAGTGTAGTTACCAAAAGTAGCGTCTAAGTAACCAAGATTTGCTTGTACGTAGTAATTATCAGTTAAATCCCAAGTTGTGGTTAGCTCAAACCCTTTATTTGTGCCGGCATCAGCATTACCTATACCATCAACGAATGAAGACGCTCCTGAATCATCAATTGGAATAACAATTGAATCATCTACTTGAGCATCCTTTCTATCCATGTAAAACCACGTTAGGTTAATATTGGCTAAATTATCGAAAGCTGTTCCTTTTACGCCAAATTCATAGGAATAATTGATTTCCGCATCATAAGTACGGTCAGCTACCGCGAGTCTAGAATCAATATTAAACCCAGCTGCTTTATACCCTCTTGAGATACTAGCAAAAACAAAACCTGTACCTAATTTATAATCAGCCACCACTGACGCAGCTATTAAGGTGTCATCTAATTTTGTATTGCCAAAATTGTCATTAAAATCAACCTTAAAACTCTCTAAGCGTGCGGCAGTAGTCAAGGTTAATTTATCGTCAACTATATGCATATATTGACCATATATAGAGGTGCTAGAAGGTTGATATTGGCTAATGTAATCTTCTTCTAAAAAGGTGTTTTGACGAAGCAAGTCTTCAGTGCTTTGTACAAAACTTGCACCTAATAAATAACTGTAATTCTCAGTTTTATTGCTAGCTAGTTTGGCGTCTAAACCTGTACGTATTATGTCTCTGAAATAAACATCTGTAGAGGTATACCCTATTGGATCAAAACCATCAAACGTCCAATCTTCATCATATCCATATTCAGTATCAGCGTTAAGGTGGAACATGTTCAATTGTAAATCGTGGTCAAGTAATGGTTGTGAATAAGTCAAACTTGCTGCTGTTGCGTCCACTGAGTCATTGCCTGGTTCATCAGAACGCGTGACTCGGTCATTATCTAGCGAAAAAGCATCGTATCCGTTATCGATATTAAATTTATAGATGGCCGCTTTAAGCGTTTTGTCGCCCTTTAGCATTAAATCAAATTTACCTGTAAAGGTAAGCTCATCAACCCCATTGGTATCTGAACGGTTTAAAAAACTATTCTTAATAAACCCATCGCTTTTATTTTGTTGGAGGCTAAACCGTGCATTTAGATTGTCGGTTAAAGCAGTATTGTATACTCCAGCTAATTGACGCTCGTTAAATTCGGCAATACTAACTGAGAATTTTCCATACTCTTCACTTATTGCTGGATTAGTCACTAGCTTAACTACCCCACCAATACTATTTATTCCTGATGCAACTGACTGCGGCCCAGACAAGACTTCTAATTGAGCTAAGTCATACACAGTGGCAAGGGAGCCTATTCCAGAAATATCTATATTATCGAGTAAAACGCCAATTGACGGATTAATTGGCTCTGCAAATTGTGAACGTTCCCCTACGCCACGAATTTGTACAAATTTCCCCCGAGTTGCACCACTGGCAAAATTTAAATTAGGCACAACGCCTAATAAATCTTCTAAATGCCGAGCTTGACGAGCTTTTATTGTTTCTTCGTCAAGAATAAGAACTGAACCGGGTAATTCAGACAAATCGCGTTGTGATAAATCTGCCGTTACAACTATTTTTTCAATTTCTTCAAATAACTCACTGTTTGAAGATTGTTGGGCTAACGCTATGTTTATTGACATAGGCAAGGTCAGCAAAGTAAATATGCTAGGTGTTATTATGTTTTTCATGAGATGGTCTCTTCATTAAATTACGAAAAGAACCGGTGACTTGGCTTGAGAAGGTGATATTAAAACCATTCCTACGCCGGTACTAACCGGATCAGGTTACTAAGGGTTCTATATTAGTCTCAGCGAATTAACGCACCCCTTGGTCTAAATTGGTATGTGCTGAATTGCTAGCATTAACCAACGGCGTAGATGATACTAGAAGCTATTTGTTTCGCAAGCGCTTTTAAATTAAAAATAACGATAGGTTTTAATCACTAACAATGTGCTAGCTAATTATAAGTCAAGTTTTCATTAGCGGTGTTAAAAGCCGTCTGGCGCTAGCGTTGCGACTTCTTGCTCAGTTTGCTTTGCCAAAGATTCAATCGTTTTACCATGTGGTATGGGTTTGCGAGTAACGGGGTCAACCACAACAAAAACAATATCGTCTGCTAAACAGATACTTTGCTTTGTCGCTTTATTTCTAACTAAGCAAGTAACCGTTATGGAAGTTGTACCTACACGTTTTGTTTCTAGCCCGAATTCTACAATATCTCCTTTTGTTGCCGGCGATTCAAAAGAGATTTCACCAATATGCTTAGTTACCAAACAATTAGTTTCTAGTTGGCATATTGCAAATATGGCAGCCTCTTCGTCAATCCATTCAAGTGCTCTTCCTCCAAATAGTGCATTGGCATAATTCAAGTCACTTGGCATCACCAGTCGCCGAGATAAAAAATGCATATATATTCCTTATGGTCTGTATATAATTAAAAAGTAATTTTACTGAAAAGAGTTTGGGGTATTCGTGCACAAATCAACCATTAGAGATTATGTTGAATCAATTAGCCGAGATTAAGAATTGGAGTCAGCAAAGGCAGAATGAATCTATGCACCGGCAACTTATACTAGTCGATTTAAGCGCCAGTGATGCATACGATTGTTTTAGCACCATGCAAATAAACCAAGCAAATACGTTATTTGTGACGAATAACGATGATTTTCGTACTTTCCGTCAAGGATTTAATCCTACCTTTCTCAAACCAAATTTATTCAGGCAGTATTTAGGTAACAGTGTAGACCATTTAATATATGACGCTACCAATGGTGTTGACTTAACGGTGCTATATGCCATAGCCGGTTTAGTAAAAACCCCAGGCATACTTGCCATCTTTTTTGACTCAAATATTAAGTGTAATTTCAAAAATGGTAGCATCAAATATAGTTTTGGGTATTCTCCAGCGCGCGACCTAATAAAAGATTTGATTGTTAATTATGCTAATAAGCAGACTGCTATGATCAGTTACAAGAAAATTTACTTACCACCGCTGAATTTAGATACAAAAAAACTTGTACCAAATGAAGATAATTATTCGCCTCATATAAAAAGTACTGCCATATTTGAAATAAACGAACATGATTATTTGTCAAATGATCAAGTCGCCATCTACAATAAAATACTCAATTACTATAGCGACTCAAGCCATAATACGAGTAAAGAAAATACAGTATTTTGCATTCTTGGTGAACGAGGCAGAGGAAAAACTACACTGCTGGGATTTTTATTAGCTAATTTGTTAAGCCAAACCAATAGCACTAAGTATGAACCAAAAACTGTTGTTACTGCGTCACATAAAAATCAAACCATTGTTATACAACATACATATGAAGATTTAGTTGATAAACATAATGATATTGAAACAACTCCTGAATTTAGTTCGCTGTTTCATGCTCCAGACCACATAATTGAAAAAAACCTTCAACCCGATATTCTTTTAATAGACGAAATTGCATCTCTTGCGCCTGAGTTAGTTAAAACGTTAATTGCCAGCTCAAAATACACAATAATTTCGGGCACAACACAAGGGTATGAAGGCAGTGGAAAAGGTTTTACTAATCGATTACTGCCCTTCCTTAACAAACAACATAAGCTAAAAAGTTATATCCTCAACAAGCCTTTTAGGTGGAAAGTAGGTGACCCTGTTGAAAGGTTTTTTGATGTTCTACTTTGCACCAATTCAATAATTCATGAAGAAAGCAAATCAGCGTCACTCATTCAACAAAAACCTGATCATTTACAATCATGTAAATTAATCAACCAAACCTACCGTTTATTGGAAGTAAACAGCGAATTACTAAGTGCAAACTATCGACTATATTCACAAATAGTTTCACTGTTATTAACCGCCCACTATCAAACCACACCCAACGATATAGTCCGCATTATCAATTCTCCTGACAGTAAAATTTTTGTGACCTTTTGCGAACAAACTCATCAATTAATAGGCGTAATGACAATATTTGAAGAAGGCTCTGAAAAGCTTGATGATTTATCTGAAGCAATAAGTTTGGGTAGAAGACGTGTTCAAGGACACATGTCAGCACAAGCCTTAGCTGCTAATATATGTAATTCTAGTTTAGCAAAACACACTTATTGGCGAGTATCTAGAATAGCGGTTAACGAAAATTATAGAAGACAGAACATCGCGACTAATATGATAAGCGGATTAGTTGAATATGCCGTCCAAAATAATATTGATGCCGTTACCAGTTCATTTGGCTTTACCAACGAGTTACTGAGCTTCTGGGAAAAAAATACATTTAAATTGGTAAAAATTGGAAAAAGAATTGATACTTCAAGCGGAACAGCAAGCGTGATGGTCATAAAAGTGATTAACCAAGAGCTTCAACACTATATTCTTGCGTTACAAAGTCAAGTGAGTGTAGACCATTTCTACTTTAAAAAACACAGCACTAAATTGAACCAACTATTCAGCCAGATACAATTTGGTAATATTGTTTTGGCAGAAAAAATATTGATACAACATTGCCAAAATCAACTCAAACAGGCATTACCACATTTGAGTTCGCAATGCATGCAATTTGATAGTATAAAAACTGTAATATTCTATCTTCTTTGCCATACTAATTTATCACAAAATGACTATGCTCCTTTATTTGAGAAGCTGGATAAAGGAGGCATTCACAAGAGCGAAAAAATGGTGTGTCAAAATCAACTACTACAACTTGCTAAACCACTATCGACAAATTAGTTGTGATGGATTACTAGGAACATCTTAAAGGTCACTCATTCAGGCATTGGAAACAAGCTAACTACTTGTTTGATTTGAGAACTAAACAGTCAGATATTTTTACACTTTAATAAAAACATGGCAATTTTAGAAATTACTCCGCAATGTTTTTCATGATTCATATTAGCCTATTTTACCAGTTAGAATTGTTATTGCCGATTGAACTAATAGTATGCGCGAAACTATAAAGGTTGCATTAAATTGGTGATTACTCACTGTATTAACAAATACAGTTTAAATCTACCAAGTTTCAAATAGGGCTCGCAACATTACATTCACAT
>DDIL01000130.1 GCA_002338515.1 Glaciecola sp. UBA1851
GGTCGCCGTAACTTCAATAACATAGGTGTGTCATCGCCAGAGTTACGTATGAATATTGGCCTTAACTGGCAACATGATGTTCATGCTGCCAACCTGTTCTTGCGATATATTTCATCGTATGACGACGATCAAAACTGCGCAGACGGCACCAGTAACACCGGTGGATGTGCAAATGGTTTTTATGAAATTGACAGCATGTTAACGGTTGATGCTCAGTACAATATCGATCTTGGTAGCGTATTCGACACCGACCAAAGTTATGTATTAACGATAGGTGGTATCAATCTATTTGACGAAGAACCTCCGCAAGTCTTTACTAACAGCGGCTTCGACTCAAAAGTACATGATCCGCGTGGGCGACAAATCTATGCTCGCATGGCTATTGAGTTTTAAACCTTAATCGCACGAAACTAAGCCGGCTTTTCAAATGAAAATTTGAGAGTCGGCTTTTTTGTAAACTAAAACCTCCAACCTGTCTTGTCCTAATCCAACCTAAACGCTTCAAATATTGTTAAGTTTCATTACAGTAAGTACCGACGCAAAAAAATACGTGAGGTGAAAAAATGGCGACGAAGTTATCTCAAAATGAGATTGATATTAAGTTAGGTGCGCTTAATGAGTTAGTTACAGATGGCACATATTGGGAACTAAGTGGTGATTCCATCAAAAAAACATTTACGTTTAAAAGCTTCATCAGAGCATTTGGATGGATGTCTCAAATCGCTATATGGGCAGAGAAGTTAAAACACCATCCCGAATGGTTCAATGTTTATAACAGAGTTGAGGTAACGCTGACGACGCATGATGCAGATGGATTAACTGAACTTGACTTTTCACTTGCCGAAAAAATGGAAAAATTTCAATAAGGCCGCAGTAAACGTTGAGGTTGTAGTGACTAATGCGCGCGTTTTCGTATTAACTTTGCACATATTGGTCAATTAAGCTGCGAACGGTCAGAAAAATGAAATATTTCGCACCTTTGTACTTGTGTTGAGAAAGTCCCTATGTATAATACGCACCACGTTGAAGCGAGGCATTAAACGAAATGCTTCAAACGTATATTTTCTGGCGCGGGATGGAGCAGTCTGGTAGCTCGTCGGGCTCATAACCCGAAGGTCGTAGGTTCAAATCCTGCTCCCGCAACCACAGAAAATAGACCAGAATTTCAAAGCTGTGCATAGCACACTTTACCGTACAATCGCGGGATGGAGCAGTCTGGTAGCTCGTCGGGCTCATAACCCGAAGGTCGTAGGTTCAAATCCTGCTCCCGCAACCAAATAGAGAAACCACGCAATAGCGTGGTTTTTTTATAGTTAAATATTAGATTGTTGATATTAATGGATATAAAGTTGCGATTTAACATCGTGGCTTGTATACTCTGCGAAATATTACGAACTCCCTGTAAAAACGGCCAATAATTTTTATATATTTTGGCTGATGCAGCAAAACATAGTAGCGTAAGCAAAAGCGGCATTAAAATACTTTAGGTTAAGTGTTTAGTGTGTGTTGTTAGTTCACTTAGTAGTTTTGTGAACCATATAGAATATGTATTTTAGCTCCGCTTGTACGGGGCTTTTTTGTATCTAAAACATGCATAACTGCATACGAACTTTGTGTCATGAATCTTTATTAACACTTATTTCTGGTTTTATTTAGATACAATTTATCTCAAGGGCATGTGCCCTTTTTTTATTGATAAAGTTACGGAAACGTTTTTACGTTTACCAGTGTAATATCCTTGTTTTTATATAGATGGAGTTGCGGTTGTCACAACTTGAAAAAAAATTAGCCCTAATGTTAGATGATGCAGTAACTGCTGTTGGATTCGAACTTTTGGGTGTTGAATTTGTTAGAGCAGGAAAACATTCAACTTTGCGAGTTTATATCGACTCGCCTAAAGGGATTGATGTTGATGATTGTGCTGATGTGAGTCATCAAATTAGTGCCGTATTAGATATCGAAGATCCCATTAGTACTGAGTACAATCTAGAGGTATCTTCGCCTGGGCTTGACCGTCCTCTTTTTAAGGCGAGTCATTATAAAGAGGTAGTAGGCCAAACTATTTCGGTTAAGTTACAAATACCTCAAGATGGTCGTAGAAATTATAAAGGTCAATTAACGGAATGTGATGAACATAGTTTCACCGTAAAAGTTGACAACGAACACTATAGCCTTACATACGAAAACGTATTGAAAGCTAATTTAGTACCTGAATTTGAATAAACTTACTTGTGCTCCGGTAGAGCAATGAGGCAAAAATGAGCAAAGAAATATTATTAGTTGCAGAAGCGGTTTCAAACGAAAAGCAAGTTCCAAGAGAAAAAATTTTTGAAGCCCTAGAATTTGCATTAGCAAGTGCTACAAAGAAAAAAAATGAAGGCAACATTGAAGTTCGCGTTTCTATTGACCGTGAAACAGGTGATTTCGACACGTTTAGACAATGGATGGTGGTTGAAGATGATCATGAGCAAGAAAACCCATTTGCAGAAATTACCATATCCGCTGCGCAAATAGATGAGCCTGAAATTCAACTTGGTGAGTTTGTAGAAGAGCAAATTGAATCAATTGCATTTGATAGAATAACAACACAAACTGCCAAACAAGTAATTGTGCAAAAAGTACGTGAAGCTGAACGTGCACAAATGATTGCAGAATACGAAGATAGAGTTGGTGAGTTGGTAACAGGTACGGTTAAAAAGGTTAACCGCGACAACATCATTATTGATTTAGGAAACAATGCAGAAGGCGTTATTTTCCGAGAAGACATGTTACCTCGCGAAACATTTAGACCGGGTGATAGAGTTCGCGGTTTGTTATATGTGATACGCCCTGAAGCAAGAGGCGCACAGTTATTTATTAGCCGAACTCATCCAGACATGTTGGTTGAATTATTCCGTTTAGAAGTACCAGAAATTGCTGAGGAAACACTTGAAATAAAATCTGCGGCAAGAGATCCAGGTGCACGTGCTAAAATAGCGGTGAAAACCAATGATAAACGTCTTGACCCAGTTGGTGCTTGCGTTGGTATGCGTGGCTCAAGAGTGCAAGCGGTTTCAAGTGAATTAGGTGGTGAACGTGTTGATATAGTGTTGTGGGATGAAAATCCAGCAACTTACGTAGTAAATGCAATGGCACCAGCAGAAGTAGCGTCCATCGTAGTTGATGAAGATGCTAAATCAATGGATGTAGCAGTAGAAGCTGATAACTTAGCGCAAGCGATAGGTCGAAATGGTCAAAATATTCGTTTAGCTAGTCAGTTAACTGAATGGGAGTTAAACGTGATGACTGTTGAAGATCTCAACAGCAAGCACGAAGCGGAAAACCAGAAGGTATTATCGGTCTTTACAGAAGGCTTAGATATAGATGAAGATTTTGCATTAGTATTAGTGGAAGAAGGTTTCACTACGCTGGAAGAAATCGCTTATGTACCTGTTAGTGAGTTAATCGAAATTGAAGGATTGGATGAAGAATTAGTAGAAGAATTACGTAACAGAGCAAAAGCAACCTTAACCACTAGGGCGTTAGCGAATGAAGAAACACTTGAGTCAGCTGTACCCGAACAAGAGTTACTTGATTTATCTGGAATGGACAAACACGTAGCATTTGTTTTGGCAAGCCGAGGGGTTACAAACCTTGAGCTTTTAGCCGAACAGGGCACTGATGAAATTAGCGACATTGACGAGTTAACCGAAGAGAAAGCAGGTGAGCTAATCATGGCAGCAAGAAACCTGGTCTGGTTTAACGAAGAATAGGTCAATAGGAGAATTATTGAATATGGCAGAAGTTTCCATAGAAAAATTAGCGAATGATATTAAAACCACTGTTGACCGATTGTTAAAACAGTTCAAAGATGCTGGCATTGAAAAGTCAGAATCTGACATGGTAACTGAACAAGAAAAACAAGCGTTGCTTGATTTTCTTAGCAAACAGCACGGTAGTGGTGGTACGCTCGCGCCGAAAAAAATGACGTTACAACGTAAAACGACAAGCACGATTAACTTAGGTAAGTCGCGTGCAGTTAAAGTTGAGGTGCGTAAAAAGCGCACTTACGTGAAACGTTCTGATGAAGAAATAAAACGTTTAGCTGAAGAGGAAGAGAAACGCAAAGTTGAAGATCAAGCTAAACAAGAAGCTGAGCGCAAGGCTGCTGAAGAAGCGAAAAAAGCAGCTGAAGAAAAAGCGCGACAAGCAGCAGAGGCTCGCAAACAGCAAGAAGCTGAGCGTGCTGCTAGAGCTGAAAAAGCGAAAAAAGAAGCTGAAGAACGACGCAATGCTGACTCTAAACTGACAGATGAAGAGCGCAAAGCTCAAGAAGATGCAAGGTTAGAAGAAGAGCGAATTAAAAAGCAGCAAGAAGAAGAAACGCAACGCAAACTTGAAAAAGATGCGAAAAAAGCGGCTGAAGAAGCCCGTAAGCTTGCAGAAGAAAACGAACGTCGTTGGAAAGAAGAAGAAGAGCGTCGTAAGAAGCAAGAAGCTGAAGAGGTTCACCTCCACTCTAATAGATACGCTCAAGAAGCAGAAGACGAACAAGACATGCAAGTTGAACGCAGCAGTCGTCGTCGTAAAAAATCGAAGAAAAATGCTGGTGAAGATCTAAAGCACAGCTTTACAAAACCAGTTACGCCAGTTGAGAAGATAGTGAAGCTTGGCGAAACGATTACAGTTGGTGATTTAGCTAGCCGTATGGCGGTTAAAGGTACGGAAGTTATCAAAACCATGATGAAAATGGGTGAGATGGCAACGATCAATCAAGTGCTTGACCAAGAAACTGCAGTGTTAGTCATTGAAGAAATGGGTCATAAATACGAAATTATTAATGAAAACGCACTTGAAGAAGAATTAATTGCTAATGCTTCAGATGGCAATAAAGAATCTAGAGCGCCTGTTGTAACAATAATGGGTCACGTTGACCATGGTAAAACATCATTGCTTGATTATATTCGTCGCGCAAAAGTGGCTGATGGTGAAGCGGGTGGTATTACACAGCATATTGGTGCTTACAGCGTTGAAACTGACAACGGCCGAATTGCATTTCTAGATACCCCAGGTCACGCAGCATTTACTGCTATGCGAGCTCGTGGCGCAACTGCAACCGATATTGTAATTTTGGTTGTTGCTGCTGACGATGGCGTTATGCCACAAACCAAAGAAGCAATACAGCATTCTAAAGCTGCGGGTGTTCCTTTGATTGTTGCTGTGAATAAAATGGATAAAGAAAGTGCGGATCCCGACAGAGTAAAAACTGAATTATCACAATTAGAAGTTATTTCTGAAGAATGGGGCGGTGATTACCAATTTGTAAGTGTTTCTGCAAAAACTGGTTTAGGCATTGATGAACTGCTTGAAGCAATTAGTTTGCAAGCAGAAGTACTAGATTTACAAGCAATCAAAACTGGTCCTGCACGTGGAATTGTAATTGAATCACGCTTAGATAAAGGTCGTGGTCCGGTAGCGTCGGTTCTTGTTCAAGAAGGTCAGTTGAGACCCGGTGACATTTTGCTATGTGGTGAAGAGTATGGCCGCGTGAGAGCAATGCGAGATGAACATGGTCAAGACATTAAAGTAGCTGGCCCGTCTACTCCTGTGGAAGTATTAGGGTTGTCTGGTGTGCCAATTGCTGGTGAAAACGCATTAGTGGTGCAGGATGAACGTAAAGCGCGAGAAGTTGCGGCTAAACGTCATACTAAACAACGTGAATTAAAACTTGCGAAGCAACAAAAAGCTAAGCTTGAAAATATGTTTGCTAATATGGAAAGTGGCGATGTTAGCGACTTAAATATTGTTCTTAAAGCAGATGTTCAAGGTTCAATTGAAGCTATTTCTGACAGTTTAACTAAACTTTCTACGTCAGAAGTGAAGGTGAATATTGTTGGCAGTGGCGTAGGTGGTATTACAGAAACTGATGCCAGTTTGGCTGCAGCATCGTCAGCAATTGTTATTGGTTTTAATGTGCGTGCTGATGCAACTGCTCGAAAAATGATAGAAGCTGAAGAAATTGACCTCAGATATTACAGCATTATCTATGAACTAATTGATGAAGTTAAACAAGCCATGAGTGGTATGTTGGCGCCAGAGTTTAAGCAACAAATTATTGGGTTAGCAGAAGTTCGTGATGTATTTAAGTCGCCAAAAATTGGTGCAATTGCAGGTTGTATGGTAACTGAAGGGGTAATTAAGCGTAACAACCCTATCAGAGTACTAAGAGAAAACGTAGTAATTTATGAAGGTGAACTTGAATCATTAAGACGCTTCAAAGATGACGTACAAGATGTGAAAAAGGGCATTGAGTGTGGTATCGGCGTTAAAAATTACAACGATGTTAAAGTTGGTGATCAAATAGAAGTATTTGAAGTAGTTGAAGTAAAACGAGAAATTTAATCTTCAATACTGATTACACTGTATAAATCGGAGGCCATGTGCCTCCGTTTTTGTCATGACAAAGAGAATATGATGGCTAGAGAATTTTCCCGAACGGATCGAGTCGGGCAGCAAATACACAAAGAAGTTGCATCAATATTGCAACATGAGTTTAAGCACAGAGAACCTATGGTAGGTATGATTACTGTGTCTGGTGTGGAAGTATCACGTGACCTTGCTCATGCTAAAGTGTTTATAACCTTTTATGAAAGTGAAGAAGAAAAAGTAAAGCATGATCTAGAAAAGCTACAAGATGCCAAAGGTTTCGTTAGGGGAATTTTAGGTAAAAGAGTGAGAATGAGAAAAGTTCCTGACTTACATTTTTTCCGTGATGGCTCTATTCTAGAAGGAGCTAGAATATCTGAACTTGTTAATAAGGCGGTTGCAAGCGATAAAGCTAAGCAAGATCCTAATGATAATAAGGATAACACTTAGTATATGGCAAGAAAGCGTAAAGGGCGTAATATTAATGGCATTTTGTTGGTAGACAAACCCACAGGCGTTTCATCTAACCATGTCGTTCAGCATATTAAGCGCCTGTATAAAGCTGCTAAAGCAGGCCATACTGGCGCGCTTGACCCTTTAGCAACAGGGCTTTTACCTGTTTGCTTAGGTGAGGCAACAAAGTTCTCCCAAGCGTTACTTGATTCAAATAAAGCGTATTTAGTGACTGCTAAATTGGGACAAAGGACGGATACGTCAGATGCCGATGGCGAAATTGTAGAGACAAAAGAAGTAAATGTTACACAAGAAGAAATAAAAGAAGCGATCACATCTTTCATAGGTGATATTGCACAAGTTCCCTCTATGTACTCTGCGTTAAAACATGAAGGCAAACCACTTTATTGGTATGCAAGGCAAGGTATTCATATTGATAGGCCCTCTCGAAACATTACTATTTTTGATATTAAATGGATAAGTTTAGAAGAGCATGATTTAACGCTTCATGTAACCTGTTCGAAGGGGACCTATATTCGAACACTTGTTGATGATTTAGGTGAGAAATTAGGGTGTGGAGCACATGTTACCATGCTACGGCGTACTCAGGTTGCTCATTTTGATAGCTCACAAATGCTCACATATGAAGAATTAGATATTACGAAGCAAGCTATTATTAATGAAGCGCGATGCCATACCAGCTTGCAAGCTGATGCTTCAGAAAACAGTAAAGTTGAAATTACCAACTTTAGTGCTTTGGATACTTTGTTACTACCAACCGACTCAACAATTATTAACTTGCCTAAATTGACGATAAATGATGCTGAATGCGAATTGTTTCAAAAAGGCGTGCAATTAGCTATGAATGCATCTTTGCGAGAGGGCGATTTAATTCGTGTTTACAGAGAATCTGATACCTTATTTTTAGGTATAGCGCATATTAATGAAAACCAACAGATTCAGCCCAAACGAGTCGTAGTATACTAATGCTAGTTGTAGAGAGTGGTTTTCCGTTTTTTACTTGCACCTATCGGTTATTTATATATAATACGCGCTCTTTCGCATAACTGAATTAGTGATCGGTTATGTTTATTTAGTCAATTGGAGAAATATATGTCACTAACTACAGCAGAAACCGCACAAATTGTTGCAGACTACGGTGTTAAAGAAGGCGATACAGGGTCACCTGAAGTACAGGTTGCACTTCTTACTCACAACATCAATAAATTGCAGGGTCACTTTGCAGACCATAAAAAAGATCACCATTCACGTCGTGGTTTATTGAGAATGGTAAGCCAACGTAGAAAGTTACTTGATTATTTAAAAGGTAAAAACGTTGAGCGTTATCAAGATTTGATCAAACGTTTAGGTTTACGTCGATAAGTCTAATACCTCTAAAAAAAAGCACCAATTGGTGCTTTTTTTGTGTCTATTAAATGTTTAGTTAATCGTCTAAAACTATAGCGTTACTTTTATACCGTCTTTTTCGCTAGCTCATCAACCTTCTTTTCAAGCTTTTGAATTTCTTGAAGTAATGAAGTATTACGTTTTTCTAGTAAAATTAATTTTTCAGCCATTTGTCTTAAACTCTGATTTCGTGTTGTTTCTGCTTGCTGTATTTCTTCCTGCATCACTGTTACGCTGAGAATATCATTTGCTTGGCTATTAAGTTTTGCACTCGCCCCTTCAATACGTGTTTGTAATTTATTTAAGGACGAATCGTTGTCTGTTACTTCTGTTTTCAAATTGGCAATGAGCTTATTTGTATCTCGTTGTAAGTTTTTGATACTCGACGTTGCTGCTTGAATCTCTTGTTGATTTCTTCGCCAAGCAGATGCCCATAATTTGTCCATCTGTTCCCAAAGTGTTTCAGTTTTTTCAGTCAGTTCCCCTACACGAACTTGAAGTTCTACAGTCGAATTTCCAATTTCTTCTCCTGTTGTAGATAGTCTGTTTTCTAGAATTTGAATACGTTCTGAACTATCCTCTAATAAAGAAGACGTTTGTTGTTGAATGTAAAACAAGTAGCCGGCAAGTCCTAGCGCACCTATAGCCACCACGTTAGCAAAAACGGTTGAACCGCTTGATTGGCTTGTTTCACTTTTATTCGTATGTTGTCTATTGGTAGCGAGGGGTATCCTATCTGACATTTCGACATTAATGGGGGCAAAATCTTTATCTTTATTATTTGCTGACATCAAACCGCCTTTTTCAACTATTTGTTTTATTTTTTCATAAATATGTCGATATCATACAACAACTATGAAAAGGTGCTAAGTTTTTATGTTTTTTATCAACATCGGCTTGATTTGAATAGTAATTTAGATTGTGGTCAGGTATAACATATAATACTAAATGTTTAATGGATTCGATATAATCATTATATGAAGTTAAGACAGAAATTGTCATTTAGCCTAGGCATAAGAAGCTTAATATTACTGGTAAGCTTAGGGTTGCTTATGGCTTTTTTACAAACATTTTTTGATTTCAAAGAGAGAGAAGCTGAAGTCCGAAACGCTATAGATGCGATAGTAACGTCTGCAAAAGGTTCAGCAAGTAACGCTGTATATTTACTTGAACCAAGAATGGCAGAGCAAGTTATAGATGGTTTAGCGTATTTTGATTATTTTAGTTATGTCGCTATTATTGACGACCATGGCGATATAATGGCTGACTTTTCTCGTCAAGAAAGTATTAATAATGAAGTTGTGATTAATACATCATACAATCCCGCTCTATCGCTGGTAATCGATAATTTCACTCGTGATGTGGTTCCTTTATATGGTGATGCACTGGCGCCGTCTCGAGAAGAGGCCTATGGCGAAATGGTGCTTGTAATAGATAATCATATTGCTTTATCGGGAGTATACGATAGGGCTATCCGCGCTTTCTTAATTGCATTAGCAGGGTATTTGTCACTCACTCTTGCGCTTGGATATTTATACCATTACTCCCTAGCTGCTCCATTGATGAGACTTTCCAGGCGTTTTCAACAGGTCAATACACGCTCTATTGCTACTCAAAAAATAGGTCATTTGGCTGGACATGAATCAAATGAATTCAGTTTAATTGTAAATTCGGCTAATGAGATGTTGTCACGTATTTCATATGGGCAAGTTCTTTTAACTGAACGAAGTCAACGTTTTCGGTTAATTTTGGATACCGCTCCTGCGCTCATATTTTCATTAGATAGTAATACTAAGTTTGTTTTCGCAAATAAAGCTGCGGCAAGTTTTTATGGTTTTTCAATATATGAACTAAAGGGTAAAACCGCGTCTGAAATTATCGCGCCGGTTGATATGAATATGTTCAAATCAATTGAAACTTTTATGAAATCAAACAAGCGACACTTTGCTGATGTATTGGTTGTTAAGAATGCCAATAGATACAACTGTCATTTAGAGCTTTCGTTAGTCAAATTTAAAACACCCGATGGCCAAAGTGTTTTAGTTACCGGAACTGATGTTACTAAAAGGGTGGATGCAGAAGAGAAAATAGAAACCTTAGCCTACTATGACCCGCTAACTTCTTTGCCCAACAGGAATAAGGTTTATGAGGTCTTAAAAACATCAGCTAAAGTTGATGGCGATAGATACAGTATTGCTGCTATTGCTGATTTAGACCAATTTAAAAGAATTAACGATACATTGAGTCATTCTGTTGGCGACCAATTAATTGTGAAATTAGCGAAAAGATTAAATCAAGAGTTTTCGTTTTCTGACCTAATGGCAAGATTAGGTGCGGATGAATTCTTATGTATTGAAGAAAATATATCTAGTGATTTGTCTGTTGCAACTGAAAGTGCCGAAGTATTAGGCGAACGGCTAAGAAATTGTATTAACAAAGAAATAGAAATAGGCATGCATAGTTATACTTTGTCTGCGAGTATTGGCGTGGTTGTATTTAAAAAGCAAATGAATAATGCCGATGAAATATTGCAATATGCTGACACTGCGATGTATGAGTCTAAGCGATTAGGTCGAAATCGTGTCACTTTGTTTAAAGATGAAATGGCTACCCAAGCGGCTGAATTGCTGAAATTAGAAAGAGACATCATGAAAGCTATGCTTAGAGATGAATTCTTTTTTGTAATGCAGCCTATTTTAGATTCTGCCTCTCATAAAGTTATTGGTGCAGAAGCATTAATGCGATGGCAAACAAAAGAACGTATTGTTAACCCTGATGAATTTATTCCATTTTTAGAGGAAAGTGGACTTATTATTGATGTTGGTGAGCGTGTTCTGGGTAAAATTTTTGAACATACTGCCAGTATGAAAGCGCGTGATTTACTTCCAATTGGTTTTAAAACAGCGATTAACATAAGCGCAAAGCAACTTGCTAAAAATGATTTTATAGATTGGTTAGCGTCTTTACTCGCTAAGCACAACGTAAATCCATCAGATATTGAGATTGAAATAACAGAAAGCGTTGCATTGAACAACATGAACGACACAATAAGAAAGATAACTAGTCTCAAAAAAATGGGAATAACATTTTCGCTAGATGATTTTGGTACAGGCTACTCTTCATTGAGTCACCTCCGTGATTTACCCGTTGATAAACTAAAGATAGATAGGTCTTTCATAAACGATATAACAGTAGATGAGCAAGATGCGAACTTAGTTCGTTCAATCATTCAGTTATCTGCCAACTTAGGTTTGAAAACTGTTGCCGAGGGTGTAGAAACTGAAGAGCAAGTTCAATGGTTGCTAAACAATGGCGATATTCTATTTCAGGGTTATTATTTTAGTAAACCAGTTGGACCAGAAGAGTTTGAAGATAGGTTTTTGTCTTAATACTCTTATAGCGACTCATAAATAGTATATTTGTGACATATCAATTCAACTATTTTTTTTAACCGCCTATCTTTTTTTAACATTTGCTTTTTAGCTTAAGTTCAACAAATCCTACTAATTCACAAATGCGTTAATTTACTGATCTGAATCAACTAATACTTTTATTACACTTTTATGAAACTTCTCAATTGTTTATAGTTTCAATTGAACCTCATCTATTCAAACAAGCGTTGAGCTTAGTGTATTTACAAACGTTTTAAATTTTTAAATACACAACATAAAGTTAAAAATAAACAGCTTTTAAATAATAGTCTAAACATTCGCGCAGATAAGTGAACACTTTGGTATAAATATGTCCGAAACAACTGTAATTCCTAGCAATAAAGACAAAAAGACAAATACAACTATTTCTAATGAAAATGAAATAAAACATGATATTACTAATCGTTTGTCGCAATTAGCACACCAGAAAAAGGATCCTACCTTCATTGCGGAAAGTTTTCGCTCTGGTACTTTTCCTTATAAAACTAAAATTTCAAGAAAAACCTATGAGTCACATAAAAGAGAATTGCAGGTTGAGTTACTGAAAGTTCAAAAGTGGGTAAAAGATACGGGTCAAAAAGTTGTTATTTTGTTCGAAGGCAGAGACGCTGCGGGTAAGGGCGGCACCATTAAACGTTTTATGGAGCATTTAAACCCAAGAGGTTGTCGAGTTGTAGCATTAGAGAAACCGACTGAAACTGAAAAAGGTCAATGGTATTTTCAGCGCTACATAAAGCATTTACCTACAGAAGGTGAAATTGTGCTGTTTGACCGTTCTTGGTACAACCGAGCTGGTGTTGAGCGAGTCATGGATTTTTGTGAACCGAATGATTATCTAGAGTTTATGCGCCAAACCCCAGACTTAGAACGTATGTTGGTACGTTCAGGTATAAGGTTATTTAAATTTTGGTTCTCAGTAACACCTGAAGAGCAACAAGCAAGGTTCCAAAAACGTGAAACTGATCCGTTAAAGCAATGGAAGTTAAGTCCAATTGATAAACAAGCTATGCAAAAGTGGGACGATTATACTGAGGCTAAAGAAGCGATGTTTTTCTACACAGATACGGCAGATGCACCTTGGATGGTAGTAAAATCAAATGATAAAAAACGGGCAAGACTAAACTGCATGCACCACTTTTTAGCAAGTTTGCCATATCCAAATAAAAATATGCACTTAATTCGTGGTGCAGATCCTCTTATAGTTGGTCATGCTGCCAATGTAATTATTAAAGATAGGCACATATTAGGTAAGAGCTTACATCCGAAACAAAACAAAAAAGACACTTAAATACGTCTTTTTTGTACGGGTATACAATGTTTCGCGGTTTGTCTTACAGTCGCGTACGCGTTTTTGACGTAATATGAAGTTAATTAAATAAAATAAAAAACCCGCTACACCATGTGTAACGGGCTTTTGAGGGGTGTTTTAAACGGCTTAGAATATTTCCGAATAAAAAATTGGTGGAGCTGGGGAGAATCGAACTCCCGTCCAGAAAGCGTCAACCATTGGCACTACATGCTTAGTTTGTCTTTATTCTCGGCATTAGGCTGCGGACAAACACGCTACCTAATGACATACCTGAATTAGTTTTAGTGGTTCAGCTCTCAGGTGGGAGCATCCACACGAGCCTTTTTGGGTTTGACTCTTTGAACTCCCCGTCTTAAAGGCAGAAGCTAGGGCAAAGAGGCTCTGAGCAGGGTATTAAGCTGCTAGTGCGTAGTTTTCGTCGTTTGCGACTATTTTTTTGCGGCTTTTTAAAGAGGCAAACCGCACCTCTGCATGCACCTCAAGCATCATTGAATCCTGTCGAATCCAGAGCAGCCCCGAGATATTGGATAATCTTAGCATATAGGCATTATTTAGGGAAATTGAGATTGATCAATTTTTCACTTATTTTTCATTGTATTATTGTTAAGTTAATAGTATTTTCATTCTGTTATCTTAAGTTTTTTTAGGTATTCTTTTAAATTACTAAATTGTTTAACAATCAAGATAACCAATTAAAATTTAACTTTTACATCTAGGATTCATCCTTGATGTATTTATCATTAATATCAGTGTTACTGGGCAGGTATAGAAAACCTTTACAATGAAGTTCAATTCTTTTATCCATTATACGTTAGCGTTAATTTTACTATTAAATAGTAATTTGATTATGTACTTGGGCAATCACTCGCTCAACACGTTTAATGATAATTTAACCGATGACAGCCTTTTAATATGCACAGGCAGTGAATCTATCCTTATTTCTAGTTTTGAATATTTTACTAATAATCAAATTGTCGAAATAAACCCTGAATTCCAAACATCATCACCGGATGTATGCCCAGTAGACGTAGCAGTAGAGCCATCGCAATTCAACTTCTTTTCATTGCAGGCTGTCGCCCTGAAAAGAGGGACGTTTCACGCTGTTTCTACTCGCATCTTTAACTTTCTAAATTCCAATAAATTATTAACCCACAAGCTCACGCGTGCCCCTCCTACGTTATAAATCAAATTTCAAATCGTTAATTTACACCCACTAACTCTCACTTTATGTGAATAATTTAAGTTGCGTTAATTTTGCGCAATATATTTGGTTTATTATGAAAAATATTTTAAAAAACACATTTGTGCTAACGAGTGTTGCTAGCGCAGTTTTATTACAGATGAATGCGTATGCTGCTGCAATTAAACAACATGCATTACTGCCAGCCTCTGCTGTTTCAATGGCGGCTATTGATATAGAAACGATACAAGTTAAAGGACAAATCAATTCATTGATTTTATCATCAGAAATTGACTTAACCGCTTCTAGCTCTCCTGATTTACGTAAACAAATAAGTTTATTACCAAGTGTCGATATTAATAGTAACGGAATGGTGACTGGCATCATTCAATATCGTGGCATGTATTCTGACAGGCTAAAAATTAGTATAGACGACACGCTTATTGCTGGTGCCGGTCCTAATGCGATGGATAGCCCGCTGTCGCATGTGATAGGAAATTATGGTCAAACAGTTACCCTTTATAATGGCATTGCACCTGTAAGCGCAGGCGCGGAAACAATTGGCGGGGCTATTGATATTAGTGATGTAAAACCCCTTCTTACTAATAGTGAAAATTTTTCTTATTCGGGCATGACTTCGGTTGGATGGTTTAATAATAACTCTGAGTCGTTAAATGCTAGCGCACAAGCTACAAACAAACATACATATTTTGCAATAAGTGCTGATTATCAAAAAGGTGATAATTATACATCGGGCAATGGTATTGAAATGCCTTCTACATTTTATGACCGTTATGGTATTAAATTGAGAGCAGGGTACCAAAAAGATAAACATACCCTTGATTTCTCGGTAGTAGTTAGAAACACAGGTGAATCAGGCACACCAACATTAGCCATGGATATCATTTTTGTTGATGCATTGGTTTCAAGTATTGACTATTCGTATGAGGTAAATGATGACTGGACTTTATCTGCAAAGTTATTCGGAAACAATAATTATCATGATATGAATAATTTTCAACTAAGACCCAATCCTAATATAATGGGACATCGATTAAATTCAGTTGATAGCCAAGGAAGAGGGCTTGATGTAAGCATGAAAAAAGATGATCAATATTGGCAGGCAGAAATAGGCATGAATGCTACTAATCGTAAGCATAATTCTTATATTACTAACCCTAATAATGCGATGTTTTTTATTGATAATTTTAACAATGTGGAAAGAAGCCTAACTTCAATTTTTGCTGAAATTCAGCGCAATAGTTTAACCAAAAAAGAGCTAAGTATTAAAGACTGGCAATTGGGTATTCGATATTCTCAAGTGCATGCTGACGCAGATAATGTAGGCAGTAATATGGCCATGATGAATCCGAATGTTCGCGCATTACGGGATGCTTTTAATAACGGAGAGTCACAACAAAACTTCTCTTTACTAGATGCTGTGGCTAAAGTTAGCATGAACATATCGCCTTTAGTTGATTTGCAGCTATCGGCAGGAATAAAAGAGAATGCGCCGAGTTATCAGCAACTTTACTCTTGGTTTCCATTAGGTGTATCAGCAGGTTTGGCTGATGGCAGAAACTATATTGGTAATGTTAACCTTAATAAAGAAACCGCTACTAAATTAGATGTCAGTGCTTTAATTGAAGGAGAAAACTGGGTTCTTATTCCTAACGCCTATTTTAGCAAAATAGATGATTACATCATTGGTATGCCATCGGCTAATTCTTCTGCCAATATGATTGCAATGATGATGGGTGCACAAGTTCCGTTAGTGTGGAGTAATCAAGATGCTGAAATCGCTGGGTTTGATTTGAGCTATAAACATCGGTTATCTGAAAATTTGGATATAACTGCAGTAGGCCAGTATGTAAGAGGCAAACAAACAGGTGAAGTGGAACAAAACCTGTATAGGCTCGCTCCCTTTACCGCAACCATTAGCATTAATTATGAAATGGATGCATTAGCACTTCAAATTACATCTAAATTAGTATCGGCTCAAAATAAAGTAGCTGATTTACAAAATGAGACAGCTACTGCTGGCTATGGTTTGCTTGATCTTCAAGCAAGTTATGAATTTGAGAACGGTTTGAAAGCAACGTTGATTGCAGAAAATATCCTAGATAAAAATTATGCGAATCATTTATCGGGTGTTAATCGTGTGAATGGCGCAGAATTGCCAGTTGGTAGCAAAGTGCTAGGTACTGGTCGTAATATTGGAATGCATCTAACCTATTTCTTTTAGACTAAACTTACATAAAGTAGCCTGCGCTTAATGCACAGGCTACTTTACTTAAGCGTGTTTCATAATGCGTTCTTTTTGACGGTTCCAGTCCCGATCTTTTATTGTATCTCGCTTGTCGTGGGCTTGTTTGCCTTGCGCTAGATATATCTCTAATTTCACCCAACAGGCTTTCCAATACATTGCAGTGGCAACAATGGTTAAACCTTGCCTATCTAAACCACCCATGAGTTCTTCTATTTCACGCTTTTTGAGCAAGAGCTTACGTGTACGAGTAGGGTCTGATA
>DDIL01000037.1 GCA_002338515.1 Glaciecola sp. UBA1851
GTCAAATACCTCTGTCATCTCAGCGTAAGCTGAGATCTCCTGAAATGTCCTTTATTTTTCGGATGAAAAAGGTAGTAATAAATAGATTCCTGCATTCGAAGGAAAGACGGTTTGCTTTACTGGTCAGCAATACGCACAGGCGGCGCCCCCTGAACAGCAAAGTAAAAAATAAAAATTCATTTTTTCAACAAGCTAAACACTATTAGTGGTTAACTATTTCTTGTGCTTTTGAAGGTTCCCACTTTCGTGGGAATGGCCTAGGATGTTTTTAAACTAAAACAAACGGGTTAATTCGCCAAACTAACTCAAATATATGCTAACGATTGTGTATAAAAGCTTGTTTTCAATCTATAGTTATCATTATCAATTAAAAAACCTAAAAGAACATGTCAGAAAATAATCGTAAATATTCAAATAGAATTGTAGATGGAAACGCGCAGGCACCTAGTAGAGCGATGCTAAGAGCAGTAGGCTTTGGTGATGCTGACTTCAAAAAAAGCCAAGTAGGTATCGCGTCTACTTGGAGTATGGTAACGCCGTGTAATATGCACATTAATGAATTGGCTGAAAAAGTATGTGAGGGCGTTGATGCATCTGGTGGAAAGGGCATAATTTATAACACTATTACCATTTCAGATGGTATTTCGATGGGTACTGAAGGAATGAAATATTCCCTAGTATCCAGAGAGGTCATAGCTGATTCAATAGAAGCAGTGTCAGCATGTATGGGCCATGACGGCATTATTGCTATTGGAGGTTGTGATAAAAATATGCCAGGCTGTTTAATGGGGCTGGCAAGATTAAACAGACCTTCATTATTTATATACGGAGGCACAATTTTACCCGGTGAGGATCATACCGATATTGTATCGGTATTTGAAGCAGTGGGCGCCGCCTCAGCTGGCGATATCCCCGTTACTCAATTAGAAGAGATTGAAAAAAAATCGATTCCTGGCGCGGGCTCTTGTGGTGGTATGTACACGGCAAACACAATGGCTTCTGCAATAGAGGCTATGGGCATGAGCTTACCTAATAGTTCAGCTCAAAATGCGATTTCAAAACAAAAACAACAAGACTGTATTAATGCAGGTGATGCCATAATGCATTTGCTTGAACATGATATTAAACCTTCAGATATCATGACTAAAGCTGCTTTTGAAAATGCGTTGAAGGTAATCATTACCTTGGGCGGGTCAACCAATGCGGTACTACATTTAATAGCGATGGCTCACACCATAGGCGTTGAATTTAACTTAGATGATTTCGAGCGAGTAGGTGAGCAAACTCCTGTGCTAGCCGACCTGCGTCCAAGCGGCAAATACTTAATGAGCGAGCTAATTGAAATTGGTGGTATTTTACCGCTTATGAAACGTATGTTAAAAGCTGGCATGCTAGATGGTAGCTGTTTGACTGTGACGGGTAAAACGCTGGCTGAAAATTTGGAAAACGTGAGAGATTACCCAGATGGGCAAGATATTATTCGTGATTTAGATAACCCTATTAAAGCAGATAGTCACTTGGTTATACTTAAGGGCAACATTGCTTCAGAAGGAGCTGTGTCAAAGATTACCGGTAAAGAAGGGCTTAAGTTTACTGGTAATGCAAAGGTATACAACTCAGAAGAATCTGCATTTGAGGCAATAATGAATGACAAAGTTGTTGCCGGTGATGTTGTGGTTATTCGATATGAAGGGCCAAAAGGTGGTCCAGGAATGAGAGAGATGTTAAGCCCAACTTCAGCCATAATGGGCAAAGGGTTAGGCTCAGATGTGGCATTAATTACCGATGGACGTTTTTCAGGTGGGAGTAGAGGCTTTGTAGTGGGGCATGTGACACCAGAAGCGCAAGTAGGTGGTGCAATAGCCTTATTGCAAGATGGTGATACCATTACGATAGATGCGGTTAGCCGAACGATTGATGTAGACTTGACTCAACAAGACTTGGCGTCAAGAAAGGCCGCTTGGACCGCACCGGTCCCTACTTATACTAAGGGATTACTCGCCAAATATGAGAAGTTAGTAAGTAGTGCGTCTACTGGAGCAATTACTGACGGGTTTTAAGAGTTATTTAATATTGAGTTAAAAGGCCTGTAATTAAGACCGATAAACGGTTTTTATTAAATGATAACCGAATTTGGTTTTTACAGGCCCATGTACCTCATAAAGCGATTTTTTGAATACCACATCATCAAACGCTTTTACCATGTCTCCACGCTGAAACTCACCTAAGTCTCCGCCTTTCTTTTTTGAAGGGCAAGTTGAGTATTGTTTGGCAAGCTTCTGAAAATTAGCGCCTTTATCAAGCTGTTGCTTTAGCTTCAAGGCTTCTTCTTTGGTTTTTACTAAAATATGATATGCCGATGCTTTTGCCATGTTTTACTCCAGTTTATTCGCATTGGTTCTGTTAAATTGTTTAAAATTTTCACTATACTTCAGAGGTTTATAGCATAGTATTTCAACTGTTACTTGCTGTTAAAATTTACAAGCCTCTTATTGAAATAGAAATTGTATTAAATCTAGATCATACTAACGGTCTTAAAAAGTCATAAAAACTGAATAAAGAAATATCACTAATATGAAATATTTTGCCGAAAAATTGTTTGATGGTTCAATCATGCTAACGAACCAACTTATTACTACCTTCAACGGTTGCGTGATAAGTGTTGATGCAGGCCATGCAAACAATGCTGATATTTGTATTCAAGGTTTATTGGCACCAGCTTATATTGACGTACAAGTGAATGGTGGAGGTGGTAAGTTATTTAATAATGCCCCTAATTTAGATACGTTAAATTGTATATCTGACGCTCATCGGAAATACGGTACTGGTTCGCTTTTACCTACATTAATTACCGACAATATTCATGTAATGCAACAAGCTGCAGATGCCATTGCTTCAGCCATTCGTGCAGGTACTCCGGGCATTATTGGCGTGCATTTTGAGGGGCCACATTTGAGTGTTCCTCGCAGAGGTATACATCCAAGCGAACATATTAGAGATATTACAGATGAAGAAATGCGTATATTTACACGCAAAGACCTTGGCCTAGTGTGTGTTACCGTTGCCCCAGAAAATGTTCATCTTGGTACAATTGAAAAATTAGTTAGTCATAATGTGATTGTTTGCCTTGGACATTCTAACGCAACTGATCAACAAGCTTTCGATGCACTATTTGCCGGAGCAACGGGTTTTACTCATTTATATAATGCCATGTCTCCTTTATTGGGTAGACAAAGTGGCATGGTTGGCACTGCTCTTTTAAGTGAGGATGCTTATTGTGGTCTGATTGTTGACAACGAACATGTCAGTATTAACAGTTGTAAATTAGCGGTAAAATGTAAAACAAGTAAACGCCTTATGTTAGTTACCGATGCAATGAGCCACGTGGGTAGTGATGAAAGTGTATTGCCATTTGCAGGGATGGATATTCAGCGCGTCGGTAATAAGTTAACCCTAAATGACGGTACGCTTGCAGGGTCTGCACTTGATATGCAAACCGCGGTACAAAATGTGGTAAATTTACTTGAATGTCCTTTAGTAGATGCGCTAAAGATGGCGTCTACAACACCAGCAACATTTTTGGGTTTAGGCAATACTAAAGGACGAATAAAAAAAGGCTTTGATGCAGAATGGGTTGTATTAGATGAAGGCCTAAATGTAATTGAACTTATAACCGAAACCACCCAAAACTAAACCATACAAAAATTATAGAAAAATCCTTTTTTTCTAAACTTCCACGTACATTTGCCGATAACCAAATGAGGTTCCGTGGAAATCGTTACCGTAGTCTTGTGAAAGTATGCTTCTGAGTGTTTGTAGCGAATAATTGGGATGGTTAAAAAATGAAGTTGGTGAGAAGCACCCTATTTTTTACTCTATTGTTTATTATTCTCTTTGCTCTTGTGAGTAGGGCTTCATCCGCTTCTTCTGATCTGAAAGATAAACTGTACCTTATCCAGCAAAATTCTAGCGCAAGTCATGACGATAAAGTTTCTGCTTACCAACAATTATTGCTAGAAAATGATGATGATTTTAGTACGACTATGTACATATATGATGCTTTGCTATTGGAGCATCTTGACCTTGGCAATTATTATCAGGTGAAAGCTTTATTTTCTGAACTTGATTTTTCCAAGCTTACAGGTGTAAATGAAGCAGACAATAACGTCTTCGTAAAACTAAATACACATGTGATCAATGCTTTGCTTATGTTGCAAGAATATGAGCACGCACAAACCTTAATATTGCGTATTTTGCCATTTTCAGAGATGCCCTACATTAGTAATTTAAATAAAGGCAATATGTTTTTGGCAGCAGGCCAATATTATGTGAGATCAAGTAGTTTTAAAAAAGGATTAAAGGCTTTTAGTCAAGCAGAAAAAGCATTTACTAAAAGTGCGCAGCTTGCCGTTACGCAAACACGCGAAGGTGAGAAAAGTCAGTTAGAACTAGAGGCTACATCCAAACTAACTACAACTGTTTTTTATGTCGGCAATACTTATTTCACTATGGGGGATTATGAAAAAGCAGTTGAATATTACTCTAGAGGGTTAGCGCAACTCGGCGCTCGCGCAGAACTCGAGGATTTAGTGGTATACAACCATAACATCGCATTGTGTCTATTATACTTAGAGCAATGGGAGCTTTCTATTCAAAATGCGGCGCTAGCATCTGATTTTGCAAAAGATATTAATAGTGATGTATTTTATGCATTCACACAAGAGATTATTGCAAGAGCAAGACATGGTTTAGGTCAAACTGTAGAAGCGATATCGATACTGCAAACACAAGTCATTCCCACCCTTGAAGAAAATAACTTAACACAACGTTTGCTTGAGGCCTTGTCATTTACTGCTCGTTTCTATATTAGTCGTGAAGCTTGGGCTGATGCTCAATTATTTTTGAGTAAGGCGAATGATTTAGTGACTACAGCACAAGCAGATATGCTGGAATTAATACCAACGCTCACATATTTTGAAGCCAATTATTTGATGTATGAGTATCAAAATAACTATAAAAAAGCGTTTGATTATCACAAATCGTACGCACAGATGAATGCCCAAGATTTCGCACTTAAGCAAGAACAAGAAGCTCAGCGATTAATGATGGATTATGAATTAGGATTAGCGCAAGAAAAGGCATTACGTTTAGAGGCTGATAATAAAATCAAATCGGTCATGATTGAAAGTAATAAAAACAAAAGTAATTTTTTACAGTTGATCATTTCGCTGGCATCTCTGTCTTTTATTGTCATGGTTTATCTCTATACAAAGGAGCGGAAAACCCGTGATATGATGAGTAAACTAGCCATGACCGACCCGTTAACTTCATGCCCTAATAGACGCAGCATTATGCACAATGCATATAAGATCCTTGAATCTTATTCAAAGTCTAACAATAAACCCGTTATTAATAAGTGGGATAAACGAAAAGCAATAGGTAATCAAGCCACCAGTATGGCGGTAGCGATTGTGGACGTAGATAACTTTAAACTCATTAATGATAATTATGGTCACAATATTGGAGATGAGGTACTTAAAAATATTGCTCAATTGTTAGTTAACAACTTACGTGAAAATGATGTGATGGGTCGATACGGTGGCGAGGAGTTTATTCTGATATTACCCAATGCAAATGAGCAAGATTTGCAGACAGTATTTAAACGAATGCAAAAAGCGCTAAAGCATCACGCTTGCGAAATAAACGGAGACAAAGTCAACCTTCCTGTAACAATCAGTATGGGGGCGAACGTATTCCAACCAGAGCGCCAGTCACAAAGCAAAGAACAACTCAATTCTCGCCTAAGCCAGCTCATCAGTGTTGCCGACAAGCAAGTATATAAAGCTAAAGCATTGGGACGCAATCAACTCGCCTACTCTACTGTTACCGATAATAGTTAATTTACATTTCATTCAATTACAATTTGTTACTTTTGACTCATCTGAACCTTTTACGCCTATGTTATTCTAAGCATGTAGTACTTATGTTTTAGGCGCATGTATTCCGACAGGAATGAGCTTATTAACTATGACAAGTGGAGTGTACTTTGAAAGTTAGTGTTATCAAATTTGTGACATTTGAATGGAAAGTATTTATATGCAAACCCACAATTATTTGAAATATCGCTTAATGTTAATCTGTCTACTTATTGCATCTGTTTTGTTTGCAGGTACTAATTACAGTATGGCGAATAGTAGTGGGCAGGGCGCTGCTTTTTCTTTGCCAGTATTATTCCAAGCGGTAGCGCCATCAGCGCCTGTTACGTCATATGAATGTACTCAAGTTGGATTAGATGAAATTGATCCTGCATTGCTCACCAAAGAAGAACGAATTGCCTTATTAGAAGGTAAACTAAGTGATTCAATTAATAGTTTTAGTATGTGCGTTAGCCAAGCACAAAGCGCCATGTCTGGCGGTGGGAATGGACAAGGTGCTGAATTTGGCCAGTTAGGTGCGGGTGAGGATGCTACTGAACCGCAAAATAACCTTGGAAGTGTTGAAAGCGAACTGGACCAAATAAGTGAAGAAATTGCATCATCAAATAAGGCTGATACAGGTGAAGTAGGCAACACACCTACTACTCGAGGGATTATTCCTCCAAAGAATAACGATAAAATTATTTGTAAATTATTATTTCAAGAAATTACTAAGACAACTGATTTAGGCTTACTTGAAGGCCTCAAAGAACAGTATGCTAATTACAAATGCGGTTAATGCGTGATTTGGCAAAATATGAAAGGAAAAAAGTAAATAATGGTTAGTCATCATCCACATCATTGTGGCGCTATATTAAAATATTCAAAAAGAGCGGCCTGGGGCTTATTAAGCGCAGTTGTTATATTAGCGGGTTGTAACTCTACTTCTCGCACAAGTGCAAGTAACGCTCCCTTATTGGTTGGTCCAAGTCCTATTCAAGAGCGTCCTCAAAGTGCAGCTGGTCCTAATGCAGAATTACGCAATGCTGAAATTTTTCTAGACGTTGCTATACCCGTATTTAACCCAGGTTTGCCTATTGATGCATTTGGTGAGATAGACGGTGATGAATTAGAAGAAGAGGGGATTTGGCCACAATTACGCAGAACCGAGGCTAAGCTATTCGCGGCTGAAATGAAAACAGCGTTAGACAATGAACAAGTATTCGGTAGTGTAAGTGTTGTACCTGATGCAAGCACGCCGTCTGACTTATTTGTATTAGGTGAAATTATTCAATCTGACAGTGAGGAAGTTGAAATTGAAGTAATGGTTGTTAATAGTACAGGCGAAATAATGGGTAAACGGCGGTTTGACCATACCGTTTCCACTGGATTTATGCGTGACCAGCTTAATACAGGTCGAAATCCTTATGAACCTGTGTTTAAAAAGGCGAGTGCCTATGTAGTGGAAATTTTAGCTGATTTATCTAAGCAAGAAAAAACCTACATTAAGAATATGTCGTTAATGCGCTATGCTAGATACTACTCACCAGAGTCTTATGATAAGTACATCAGCACGGATATAAAAAGAAAAAATGGTCAGCGTTACTATCAATTTGAACTAACGGGTTTACCTGATGAAAACGATCCAATGCTAACAAGAATTAGGGATTTAAGAGCGCAAGAACTGTTATTTGTTGACCGGTTACAAGATAATTACGACGTATTTCAAGCTGAAACAAAAACTGCTTATGCTACTTGGCAAGAAGAAACATTACCTGAAATACTCGCTGCTCGTGAAGCCCAAGCTCAACGTAACAAACAAGCATTGCTTGGGGTAGGGGCAGCTATTTTGACAGCAGTACTCATTAAAAAAGCATCTGAAAGAGCTGATAGTGGACGTGATAGTTCTGACTTAAATTTAGGTGCTGTCGCGGCAGGATTAGGCTCGGTTTATGCAATAAATGAGGCTTTCAAAAGCAATGCGCGACTTAAAGTGCACAGTGAAGTTATTGAAGAGCAAGGACAAGCGTTAGATTTAAGTGTGAGCCCAACAGTAATTGAATTTGAAAATCAAACACTTGAACTGCAAGGTACTGCACAAGAGCAATATCTTCAGTGGAAAACCCATTTACGCAAAATCTTTAAAGAAGAAGAGACGCCTGACATACAGTTATGAGCACACATTCTGAAAATAAAGACGCGACCAATACAGCGCTAAGCCCTGATGAACAAATTCAAGCTCGCAGCCAAGCTCATCAAGCTCGTCTGAAAAAATTTGCGATTATTGGCTTAGGCGTGGTGGCAATCGTTGTTGGTATTTATGTAGTCGCGCAAGTGACTAGTCAAGAAGCATCTGCTGAAAAGGTGGTTCAAGCGCAACAAAATACTACGTTGACAGCGCAACAAGTCGAAGTATATCGAAATCAGTTTAAACAGGCTTTAACCCAATATGAAATTAATATTCAGCCTGAAATCGATAAAATCTTATTGTCTCAGTGGGAAACCTCTCGCGCGAACGATCTTAACTTTATGAAAGAAACAGCCCTTTCTGCTTTTGCAAAAGGGGCATACTTGCAGGCTAAGCAGGAATATGAGGAATTGTTAGTTGCTTCTGAAACTTTAATTGACGATTGGCAGCAACAAACACAAACATATATTAATACCGCTCGCGCTCATTTTGAGCAAGAACAAATCCCTCAGGCGCAAATTGAATTAAACAAGGCATTTGAATTAATGCCAACTAATTCTCAGGCTATTGAATTACAAACAAGAATTAGTGCCCATGCAGAAGTAGCCACCTTACTTAAAGAGCTAAGTGTTGCAAAAATTGAAAATAACTTACCTAAACAAATTGATTTATTGTCGGATATTGTTCAGCTAGACCCTGCCAGAAATGATTTGTCAGACGACTTGCAAACAGCAAAAACAACCTACGATACAAAGTTACTTAAAGAGGCGCTTGATAATGCAGAGAAAGCGTTAAACAACAATCAATTAGAGCAAGCACAGCGCTTTATCAATAGTGCAAAGTTGATAAAAGCTGATAGTAAGGGTGCACAGCGTTTACAAGCAAGCCTTAACAACAAACAGTCAAATTTAGCCTTAGCTGAAATCAAAACTAAACTCCAAGCCCTTGCAAGCAAAGATAGTTGGGAACAAGTTGACAGTATAGCTAAAGCAAATTTAAGCAAGTTTCCAAATGATGCTGAATTGTTTGACTATTCGCAACAAGCTTCACAAATTTTAAGTGCTAAGCGCTCACTCAACAGTTTCATTTCAAGACCTGAACGTTTAGCCGATGAAAATATAAGGCAAGCCGCAAGCAATGCAATATCAAAAGCTTTTGGCCCATCATTATCTTCACCTTCGTTACAATCTCAAATTGAGCAATTGGCCGCGCAAATTGAGCAATACGAAGTTGAAGTACCCGTTACCATTAGTTCTGATAATGAAACCTATATTATTGTTGTAGGAGTGGGGCATGTGGGTAAACATAAAGAGAAAATCATATCGTTAAAACCTGGCAAATATATTTTGGAAGGTAGCCGGGATGGTTATAGAAGCAAACGGTCAGAGATTACAGTGAAAGCTAACCAACCTTTAAGTGTTAGCCTTGTTTGCAACGAACGAATTGCAGACTGATAATTAATCGTCTAATAACATTCAAATACAGATAAAGGCTCTAGAGTGTTATTTATGCTGTCTGTTTTATACAAGGAATATCATGTCGCAGAATATTGACCAACGCATTAAACAAGCCCAGCGCAAAGGGATTAGTGTGTATTTGCTAACAGGTGCTTTACTGGCTATTGTGCTGGTTAGTTTTTTGCTATGGTTGTTTTTTATTCGCACTTATACGGTTTTGGTGGGCCCTTCCGACGCCACGCTTGCTAGCACCATAAAGGCCGACTCGTCATTAGCTTGGGTAACTGGGAATAAAGTCTATACACTAGGTTCTAAGTTAAGCCTTTCTATTTCAGCTCCTACTTTTCAAAGTAAAACGTTAAATATTGATAGCAACAGCCCCGTTACAATTGAGGTTATTCTTTTGCCACTTCCAGCAAATATTAATGCGACTTTGACATTGAATACACAAACTGCATTAAACACGCCAGATGTATTGAGTGATGACCCAACTATGCAAACCTATTTGGACGGCACGCAGTGGTATCTGAATGGTCAACTTATTAGCGTAGGCCGTGATTTCAATTATTCAACGCCTCCAGGCGAATATCAACTATTGGTTTCCAATCCATTTTTTCACTCGGAACCCGTTGATTTAAGTTTAAACAGAGCAGAGGATCGAAGTCTTGAATTAACGCTTAATGCTGCGGTTGGCAGCCTAACGTTAAAATCTGAGCCAACAGGCGCAAAGGTGACGCTTAACGGCAAGGTGGTGGGCAATACTCCTTACAACGCAAAGGTAGTAACAGGCAAGTATAACGTATTGATAGAAAAAGACAGTATGCAAAGCATTACCGAAACAATAGACGTTCAGCTTGGTTTTTTAGATCAAGCGCGAAATTATCAGTTATTGCCAAAACAAGCACAGTTAGAGGTGAAGGCGAACCCTAGCGACGGCGTGTTGCTGATTAATAACGTTGAGTATCCTACAGGCTTAGTATCGTTATCAAGTAATCAGCTTCATCAAATAGAATACAGCAAGCCAGGCTTTCGTACGTTCAGTAAATCAATTAATTTAAAAACAACCGATCTAAATAAATTAGAAATAAAACTAGAAAAAACCTTTGGTAAATTAACGTTAGCGGGCAATGTGCCTGCAGAAATAAAAGTTAATGGTCAGGCGAGGGGCAGCCTGCCAACTGAATTAACGTTGAATACTGTGTTGCATAATTTGGAGTTTAGCTATCCAGGTTACCGCGCTATTAAACGAAGTGTGACGCCAAAAGACAACCATACTCTGGCTATACAAATTGAGATGCTTACCGAGTTTGATGCCCGTAGAAAAGAGGGTAAACCGCTTTTTGTCAACCAATTAGGTATCAATATGTTGCGCTTTTCTGCATCAGAGTTTGTGATGGGTTCTCCGCCTAATGAAACTGGAAGACGCAGAAATGAACATCAAGTAAAGGTAGATTTTAATAATCAATTTTGGGTGTCTGATAAAGAAATTACGCAAGCCCAATATTCTGCTTTTGCTGGTCAAAAAGTGAATTCAAACTTACCTGTGACAGGCGTCAGTTGGTTAGAGGCGGCGCAATTCTGCAATTGGTTGAGTGAAAACGAAGGGTTACCTCTTTTTTATAGGTTTGCGAATGGAAGATATTTGGGTGTAAATAAAGAGGCAACTGGATATCGAATGCCAACCGAAGCGGAATGGGAGTGGGTCGCTAAAAAATCAAAACGTGCCACTAGTACAATTTTCGTGTGGGGTAACCAAACTAAACTTCGCGACAATCAAGGTAATTATGCCGACAAGAGCATGCAAGGCAAACAACTGATAATTTTTGATGATTATCAAGATGGGCAAGCAGGTATTGCGCCCGTTGGCAGTTATAAAGCAGACAGAAGCGGCCTGTACGATTTAGACGGTAATGTTAGTGAATGGGTGCACGATTTCTATACTAATGATTTACCGGATACTAGCAAAACCCATGTTGACTATTTGGGTTTGCCAAGCGGCGACGCATGGGTGATTAAAGGTGGAAATTTCGAAACGGGTCGCTTACGTGAATTGCGTGCATCGTTTAGAGAGTTTTCAAGTCAAGGTAAAGTAAATCTTGGCTTTAGAATTGCCCGATATCAAAACTAGCATTAACGAGAATGAAAAAGAAGCATATGAAAAAATCAAAAAAATATACGTTTATCTTAATAGTGTTATGCATAGCAGGGGCGCTCACTATTAGCGTAGCGGCTACCCAAATTAGTCTAGATTCACCTGCTACTTTACCGAGTGATATTTAATGTTTAAACGTACTAGCCAACATAAATCAAGTATGAACCCGTCACCTGTATTGTCGCTTGGTGTCTTTTTGGGTGTGGTTGCCTTAATTCATTTACTATACGAAGGGTTTATTCGACCACTTGCTGAATCTGCTATCGCTGCTTATGGTAGCGGCGCCACTAGTAATATATGGGTGATTTTTAAAGACTTTGAGCAACAAGCAAGTGTATCAATTGGCTTATTTTGCGCCTTTCTCATTATTTATAAATATCAGCGTATTGTCTTTCATGAAGAGCCTTTATTTACGATGGACTACTTGGCTAGTTACGACAAAAACCACCCTTTAGACGTACAAAAAGCCCTAGGTGAGTTAGAGCAAAGCGCATATGCTGAGAATAGCTCTATGTCCACTTGGATAAACTGTTTACGTCGATATAAAAACACCCACAACGTGCAACATGCCTCAGCGGCTATTACCGATAGTGTGGAAATATTGGCTGCGCAATTAGAATCAGGGAATAGCATGATCAGATATTTTATTTGGGCCATTCCATCTATTGGTTTTATTGGCACGGTTCGTGGTATTGGCTCGGCACTCGCAAAGGCAGAAGAAGCTGTAGCCGGCGATATATCTGGCATGGTTGATAAACTAGGGGTGGCGTTTAACTCAACGCTTGTGAGTTTGGTAATTTCAATTATTTTAATGTACCTGTTGCATGTGCTAAATAATCGCCAAGATGAAATGGTGATTAATACCCAAAAGAATTGTGAAAAACATTTGTTAACGCAACTTCATAAATAACTAAGACAATGTTGAAAAAACGGCGTGAAAATGGGTTTAACTTAGCATTTCTAGACGTGATGGCTTGTGGCCTTGGCGCGGTGTTACTTATTCTCATCATTGTTAATTTTAATGACGACACGCCTATTCCTGTTGATGAAATTGAGAAATTAGAACAAGAATTAAACGCTTCTAAAAACCAAGCGCAAGCGCTACTTTCAAGTATTAGCGACAAGGCTATACAAACAGAGCAACAGCAGTCTGTTACTGAAGAATCTGAGCAGCAAGTGGCCGAACTACAAATTGAGCAACAGCAATTAAATGCAGCTATTGCCGAACAGCAGGCAGTAATTGCCAATTTGCAAGATGCCATCGCAGCCATCGCGCCAGAAACTGCAAATGATACAGTTGAGCTTCCTGAAGTAAATGAAGAAACCTACTTACTTGGCTTAGTGGTGGAAGGTAGGCATATTGGCGTGTTAATCGATACCAGTGCATCAATGACGGATGAATCTTTAATAGAGATTATAAAGCGTAAATTAGCTAGCGAACGAGTGAAACAAGCTGGACCTAAATGGCAGCGCACTGTTGCCATTGCCAATTGGATGTTAGCGCGTTTACCAAATTCATCAAAAGTAAGTGTAGTGAGCTATAATGATAGCGCAACCGTGCTGGGGGAGCGCAATATAAGCAGCGCAAGTGTTACAGCTAATATTGAAGCACTAAGTAAAGATATTCGAAACTTAGTGCCTCAAAATGGCACCAACTTGCAGGTAGGGCTTGAAACTTTGCAGCGCGCTATGCCAAACATGACTGATTTATACATTATTACCGACGGCCTTCCTTCTTTAATTGACCCCTCAAGTGGATTTTCTCCTTCTAGACGATGCAACCCTTTTCCGGGTAAACAAGCTACTATTACTGGGCAGTGTCGCGTAGATGTGATGCGGCGAACCTTAGCGGTTAATAATTTATCTGGTGTGCGCACTAATATTGTTTTATTACCTCTAGAAGGCGATCCTCAGGCCAGCCCTTTATATTGGCAGTGGGCGAGTTTCACCGGCGGAACATTTATTAGCCCGTCAGGTACTTGGCCATGAAAAAGCAACGTACCCCAATAGAAGTATTTAGCTTGTCATTTTTGGACGTGATTTCTTGCGCTTTTGGTGCAGTGGTGATGCTAATTTTACTAGCAAAAAATGGTGAGGAAGGCGACTTCAGTCAAAACGCTAATTTAGCTGATATCACGCAAAACATAACCGCATTGAGCCGGGCGCAAAGTCAGGTTGAAACCCTTGAAGCAAAGTTAGCTGCAGAACTTGCCAAGCTAAATCAAGCAAAAGCCACAGGTGCTAATAATGACAGTAAAAAAGAGGCATTAGAGACCTCAATTGCTAGAGCAGAGCGAGAGTTACAACAGCTCACAGATAAATCGTCAGGATTGGAAATAGTGTTACAAAGAAGCAAACGTGCAGCAATTAGCGAAGGCGATGCTGACGAACGAGATGATGAGGTAGGAGGTATCCCTGTAGACAGCGATTATGTTATTTTTATTATAGACACCTCAGGTAGTATGAAAAGCATGTGGGGGAGCGTGGTAAATAGTATGCGAGAAGTCTTAAACAATCACCCTGAAGTTAAAGGCTTTCAAGTAATGTCTGATAATGGCGAATTTTTATTACCTGCATCTGCTGGCAAATGGCGAAAAGATACGCCAGCTCAAAGAAATGCAATATTAAGAGCAATGAACTCATGGTCAGGAAGTTCAAACAGTTCGCCGGTGGAGGGAATTGAAAAGTCCTTACGTACATACGGAACTAGAACAGACTCGCTTGCATTGTATGTATTTGGCGATGATTATTCAGGTGGATCTTATGATGTTACCTTAGCCAGTATTAACCGCCTTAACACCGATGGAAAAGGACAAAAACTCTCTAGAATTCATGCAATTGGTTTTAGAAACGCGCGTGGAAACTTAGGTAACGATTCAATTCGTTTTGCCACGTTAATGACTGCAGTTGCAGGCCAAAATAATGGCACGTTTATATCTAAGTGATTGCAAACGCGTACCTTAATGATGTAAAAACTGCTGAGAGTGTTTATTAAAAGTACAAAACAATCCAAACACTGCCTCAAAATATGCTTGCTTGCATTGTTTTACATAACACTGCGATAATAGAGACGCAGGATAATAATAATAATTAGGAAATTTAATGGACACAAATCAACCTGGTTCGAATGCAATCGATCGAACTAACGACACACGATTCTTTGGCCACCCTAAAGGCCTTTCTACCTTAGCTTTCACCGAAATGTGGGAACGCATGAGCTATTACGGCATGCGCGGCTTGCTAGTGGTATTCATGGTTCTTTCTATTCAAGAAGGCGGCTTTGGATTAAACGAACAATCGGCTAACGCAATTTATGGTTTATATACGGGCGCAGTATATTTTACCGGTTTATTGGGTGGTTGGATGGCTGACCGCTTAATTGGCGGTCAGAAAGCGGTATGGTATGGCGGCATCATAATTATGCTTGGGCATATTTCACTGGCCATTCCCGGAACAAACACCTTTTTTCTTGGCTTAATATTAGTAGTGCTAGGCACTGGGCTATTGAAGCCAAATATTGGTGCCATGGTAGGTCAGCTATATTCTGACAAAGATCAAAGGCGTGACAGTGGCTATACAATTTATTATTTAGGCATCAACATTGGATCTGCTATTGGCGGGTTTGTTTGTGGCATAATGCAAGTTAACTATGGATATCATGCTGCTTTCGGCGCTGCTGCAGTTGGTATGGGTTTAGGATTAATTCAATATAAATTAACCGCTGGCAACATTACTGCGGTTTTCGACAAGCCAACGGTAAAAATGTCTAATAAAGCTTTGACGCTAAGCTGGTCGATAATAGCAGGGCTGATGCTTGTATTGGCAATTGTGACTATTTCAGCGATGTCAGGGGCGTTAGTTATAGATCCATTGGCAATTAGTGGTTCAATTGCGCTGATTGTATTTTCTATATTTATTTTATACTTTGTAGTTATTTTCCTTAAAGGTCAATTAACGACTCAAGAAAAACGCAACGTTGGTGCGCTCTTCTTAATTTGTATCGCGTCTATTTGTTTTTGGGCTGGATTTGAACAAGCGGGTTCGTCGTTTAACTTTTTCGCTGAAAACAACACGGACAGAATGCTTGGAGGTTTTGAAATCCCAACACAATGGTTTCAGTCGTTAAACCCTATATTTATTATCGTATTGTCACCCTTCTTTGCTGCCTTATGGGTAAATTTGGGTAAACGCATGATCCAACCTAGTTATAGTGTGAAATGTGCAGTTGGCTTAATCATTATGGCATCAGGCTTCTTTGTTATGTTTTTTGCGGCTATGTTTGCTGCTGATTCAATGAAAGTGGCGCCAATGTGGTTAGTTATGACTTACTTTTTACATACGGTAGGGGAACTGTGTTTGAGCCCTGTTGCACTTAGTGCGGTTAGTAAACTTTCACCACGCCGTTTTGCTGGTCAACTAATGGGTGTGTTTATTCTTACTTATTCTATTGGTAGCTTAGCAGCAGGTTTATTAGCCGGTTTAGTCAATGCTGGAGAAGGGAAAGTGGAGCCGTCGGTCTACTTGCAAGTTGGCCTGTTTGGCACGTGTGCAGGTATTATTCTATATCTCTTATCCTTTAAAACTAAATCTTGGGAAAAAGTCGACCACAACTAGTTTTCAATAAACACTATTCAAAGGCTTTCTTTTTCGTCATTGTGCGGGCAGAAAGCCTTTTTGTTTTGCGGCATATTGTAAGGGTTATAGACCATAAGCTTGTTGTACCAAATAATATCACTTGGTATGTTCAACATGTGCGGGATAATATATAGCTAACATCTATACAATAAACCAACTGGTCTTGTCTTGGCACACTTAACTAATTTAAATATGGAGTGACCCATGTCTGCAGACAAACAACCAGCTAATCCTTTCGCTATCGACCCTACTAAAATGTTTGAACAGTTCGATCCAAACAAAATGATGGGTGATTTTACAAAAGCATTTTCAGAATTCAAAATTCCAGGTATAGATAACAATATTATTGTTGAGAGCCAACGTAAAAACCTAGAAGCACTTGCTCAAGCTAATAAGTTAGCTGTTGAAGGTATGCAATCAGTATTTCAACGCCAAGCAGAAATTATGAATACAGCTATGCAAGAAATGCAGAGTGTATTTAAAGAAATTTCAGTAGCAGGCGAGCCTCAAGACAAAATTGCAGAGCAAACTGATTTAGTCAAATCAGCAGTTGAAAAAGCGTTAGAGAATATGAAAGAGCTGGCTTCTATGGCTGGTCAATCAAATTCTGAGGCGTTTGACACTATTCATGCACGTTTTACTGAGTCGTTAGAAGAAGTAAAAGCTGAAGTACTAAAATCTAAAAGTTAATTTAAATTTACATCCATTTGAATCGGCTAACATAGTAGTTGCTGTACGTTAGTCGGTTTAACGTCAAATTCTTGCTCGTTTTTGAATCGTAATTTCACAACAATAAAAATACAACCGCATCACAAAACTTAAAAGCCACGAATCATTTTTAGTTAATAGCGTTTGTTCTTAAACTTTTATTTATTGGTGCTAGCTTACATGGATGCTTAGCTCATAAATCCTACCACACATATGGATGATACTATTAATTGAGGAAACCCAAATTTAAATAAATAAAGGTTAAAAGACTTGAAAAGGCATGATAATTCAATTGCCTAGCAACAATGGTAATTGAACTACTGATACAATAAGCGAGGCTTTTTATTTAATCTCTAAACACCAAACATGAGCATCATCTTGCATGACTTCTATATCTCTTTTGTGAGACAAAAGTAATTCTAAAATGCGATTTGTCGGCAAGTTACCACACCTCAGCCATACAATTTTCGGATTTGCAGGTTGATTTAAAATCAATTCATAAAAATCCTCGTCATGTGTAACTAAAACGTACTCATTTTTATGAGCAAATCGTAGTATTTCAATGTCTAAACTATTTATTAGGTTAACTTGATTAACATGTTTACTGTTTGGAAACTCATTTTGTAACTTATTTACCAAGCGGTATGAAATGTTTTGGTCTAATAATAATTTCATGCCGCAATGATACGAACTCGACTTTCTCTATCTGCTGCGTAAGCCAGACAAGCTTGGATTGCTTCTTTGGTTAACTCTGGGAAATCTTCCAATATGTCACCGACGGACATTTCGTTTGCCAACCAGCCAAGCACATCGGAAACAGCAATGCGAGTTCCTTTAACACAAGGTTTGCAGCCTCGCTTACCCTGTACGATTTCAATATGGTTACGATAATCAATCATTGCTATCACCTTTCTTTATTACTACTAACAATAATACACCTATTTTGTTAAAACAGTAGTCAGTATACTGAATTTATCTATTAGATAGCATGCAATGCAGAACAATGTATCAGGATAACCAGCAGACAATCTTTGCTTCGATGGTTATCTGTTTAAAATTAAAATAGGGCCATCATCAGACATTAAAATTAGGTTATCATCCATATGAGTAGTAGGATTTACGATCCAACTTTGGGTCGATTCCTTCAGGCGGACCCGCATATTCAAGCGCCTAAAAATACACAGAACTATAGTCGGTATTCGTGTGTGCTCAACAACCCCATGAGCTATACTTTTTTTCTGCCTCCGTCTGGCAAACGAGGCAGCAAGCCTTGAATTCAAGGAATGCATATTACTTTTCCAATTTTTGAACCCTAAGTGACTTAAATGGCATTCCTTATTTATTATAATCATCCAATTAAAAAACTTTAATTTTCAATACGGTAAAATGCGATTGGCTCGCGTTGTGAATGGAGATTAAATACACTAATTTCGCCGGGCTTTACAGATTCAAATGAAACTGTGAACTCTGGGTTATAAACATCATCAAAGCTTTTTGT
>DDIL01000119.1 GCA_002338515.1 Glaciecola sp. UBA1851
AAGCCCAGTAGCGTCCACCACTTCTCTTCCCTTTTTTTTAAAAACTTTCTTAAATTTCAGAAATTACATTCTTGCTCGAAATAAATGCTAGTTGAATTGAAATATGGCGAATCCATGCCGAAACTTTGGTAAATCCGTAAGTCAGCTTCTTTCTAACGATTTATTTACGCAAGTTTTCAGTATAGCTTTTTCTCAAATTTACCCAGCCGCTTTTAAAAATTCACGCTATTGAAACATCTTTAATTGACCGGCTACTCAGCAGCAATTGCAATCGAACTGACTCGCTTTCAGCCCAAGACAACATAAATGTATAGCTTAATGACAGGATGTATTTAACGTTTAACCATGGAGCATATCAAACATATACAATGTTAGAATTACCCTAGACTGGTCAATTAGGATAAATGAACAAGCTTATACAGCTCTCCAAGCGAGAAACAAAGTGCAAGCATTATTGCTTGCAGCATAGATGATCACTTTATTCAATAAATACTCTATACTTGCAAAAGATTCCTAATTAATAGTAATCAGAATTACGGTGGATATGCCTTTGAACGAGAGCTTAATCAGTAAACAAGACGGTAAGCGATATGTTGCTGATGACTTGGCTTGTGGTACCAACGAGTTATTTTTAGGATTATTTCAAGCTTCCCCAATTCCCTTCTCTATTGTCGATACTAGTGAAAAAGTGCATGCATTTAATGCTGCATTTGTAAAAGTCATAGGTTATGACCTTAATGTGATTAAATCGCTGGATGATTGGTGGCCTAAAGCTTTTCCAGACCCAGAGTATAGAGCCGAAATTAGATTGAAATGGAGAGTTAGGCTGGCCAAAACGGTGGAAACAAATCAAGACTTTGAACCTTTTGACGTCGTAATATCTGCTCAAAATAATCAAAAGCTAAATATGCTAATTATTGCCACCTCACTTACTTCTTTTGGTAGCGATATTTTTTTGGTTACGTTTGTAAATGTTCGTGATGTTAAAGTTGCACAAACTCAAATTGACAATCTCTCCTCCTCGTTAAAATCAACTAGCATTAATCTTAAAGAACACAAAAAACAATTAGAGTTTGAACGAAAAAAATTAGTTGAAAATGAAGAACGTCTGCGCCTTGCCATGAAGGGAGCAAACGATGGGCTTTGGGATTATAATTTGCTTGACCGCTCAGTATATTTTTCGCCGCGTTGGAAACTCATGCTCGGGTATAGCGAGCACGAACTAATTGACTCTTTTGATACGTGGCTTGCATTGCTGCATGAGGAAGATAAAGAATATACAGTCCAAGGTGTCAAAGAATTCACAAACCAGCCAAAACAAAAATATCAAGCTGAATTTAGGATGAAACATAAAAATGGTCACTATGTAAATATTTTATCCCGAGCCTTCGCCGTTGAAGCAGAGCGAGGCAAAGTTATTAGGATAGTAGGGACTCATGTAGATATAAGCGCGCAAAAAGCCATTGAAGCAAAATTGCAGTACCAATCTAGTCATGACGAACTGACAGGTTTAATAAACCGACGTGAATTTGAAAACAGAGCAAATCATTTGATTGAAGATTCAAGATGCTTTAAAAACTGTCACGCTCTTGTATATATAGATCTAGACCAGTTTAAGCTCGTTAATGATATTTGCGGACACATCGCAGGCGATGAGCTCTTGCGACAATTAAGTGCACTGCTAATACAGCAAATCAAACCATCAGATACCCTAGCAAGACTGGGCGGTGACGAATTCGGCATTTTGATGGAACACTGCAGTTTAGAGGAAGCTTTAGACCGCGCATGCTCTTTAAATGAGGCTATACGAGAGTATCAATTCGCATGGCAACAACGAAACTTTAAGATTGGCGCGAGCATGGGTCTAGTAGCGATCGACAAGCATTCACTTAGCTTTAATGATTTACTTAAAAATGCAGATGCTGCGTGCTTTGTAGCAAAAGATAAAGGTAGAGATTGCATTCATGTTCACCATAAAGATGATGTTGAACTAAAAATGCAGAAAGGCAAGTTAGAGTGGGCTACTAGAATTAATACTGCACTAGAGAAAAATCAATTTTGTTTGTACGCACAGGAAATTCGAGCAATTGATTCAAGTCAGAAGCATTCTCATTACGAACTTTTGATTAGAATGCAAACTCCCGATGGTAAGACCATCCCACCGGGTGCTTTTTTACCCGCAGCAGAGAGGTATAATTTAGCCAAAAAAATTGATAGATGGGTGATATCAGAAGCCATTAGCCTTTTACAAAAAAATGCTTTTGTTTTTGACCATGTTAAATTAATATCGATTAATCTTTCAGGCCAGTCGTTAAGTGATGAGACACTGCCAGACTTTGTTGTCCAACAACTAGAAAAACTGGAAGAGAATCGCCACAGTATTTGTTTTGAAATTACTGAAACAGCTGCTATTACCAACTTTGCGCTCGCTACAGTTTTTGTTAATAAATTGAGAGCCCATGGTTGCAAATTCTCACTCGATGATTTTGGTAGTGGCTTGTCTTCATTTGCCTATCTGAAAAACCTGTCTGTCGATTATTTAAAAATCGATGGTATTTTTGTGAAAGATATTAGTAGCGATCCAATAGATCGAGCGATGGTCAAATCTATTCAAGATATTGCAAAGGCAATGGAACTCAAAACTGTCGCTGAATTCGTTGAAAACGATGAAATAATAAAAGAGCTGAGAAGAATTGGTGTCGACTATGCTCAAGGATATGGCATCCACAAACCTGAAGCTTTTGAAAGTATTATTGAAAAGCTGAAATAGAAATTAACTTTGTATGAAATGCACAATCCTATGCTCTTTGTGGTAATGAATGAAAAGCAACAAACATTGTGGATGTGGATGCAGATGTTTAATAAAAGGCTAATTGATTTAAAAACTTGAATCAAAAAGAGTGATTCAAGATTGCACTGTCAACAGTATTTGATGCTTTATTAGATGATGCTTCAACACAAAGCCTTATAAGGCGGGATGGATTTTAATTTATACTACCCCGCGCTCTGAGTCTCGATATACTAGTGACAAAGGCTCATTAAGCTGCGTTTCGTTATGTTCACGTCTAAAATACTGGGCTGCAATTTCCATCATGTTGTTACAGGTTTCATGCTCTTTAATCGATGTCTCTTGCAGAAGGGTTCTCACATACTGCTCGAGTGACACACCTGCTTATGCAGCTTTTACTTGCAGGGCTTCCTTAGTTGGACCTGAAATATTTCTAACTGTTATATTAGCCAAACCAATTACCTAAACGTGCATTCGATGATTTCATAGAACTCAATGAAATCATTTTCACAAGACTTATATATGTTAAGTACTAGCCAAAATATAATCCATTATACTTCACCTGATTGCTTTAGAGAATCTCATTAAACTAATGAGATTTCATCGCATTTTCATAAGATTAGTGTCAGCTTTTTTTACAAAGCGAGCAAATTTTAATCAAGCCGATTAATTTGTAACTTACTTTCAATTACTTATGAAAAGGCATACTTTATGCAAGCTTAAGTCGTCACTACAATGACATATATATAATAATAGTATTTATTAAGGACGATTTATGTTGAAAAAATTAATTAACAAAAGTATTTTAGCGGCGTTCCTAACCTGCAGTATGGGTGCGTCTCAAGCAGCAATTATTGGTTTGAATTTAATAGAAGATGGCGACGATCCAACTTCAGAAATAACTGACGTACTTGTTGGCGACGGTGTTACATTAGTCAGCGACAGTTCTGCGTTTATTGGAAGAGTAGGCGATGGTGTAGATGCTAATACTGCACAATCTGCTATTTTTGACGGGTTGAATATTTTTGGCGGCCCAACATTAGGTCCAGGGGTCTTTTTAACCAGTGGCGTAGCAAATATTCCAGATTCAAATACAGATTCGTCATTTGATCATGGATCAGTAGGTATTTTATCACCAGGTACAGGATCTGATGCTGACCTAAGTAACATATTACTAGAAGCCAGCGCCCCTTCATCTGTAACCAATGACGTCAATATTATTGAATTTGACTTTACATTAGATGATGACAGTTTCAACGCAGTATCATTTAATTTTGTGTTTGGCAGTGATGAATTTCCTGACCAAGGTGTAACAGACGTCTTTGGCGTGTTCGTTGACGGTAAGAACTTTGCATTTTTTGAAGATGGAAGTTTAGTATCTTTTGTAGAAGGTAGTAATGCGTCTAATTTTAATGATAACACCGGTAATGATTTTAACATTGAGTATGATGGTTTCAGCGATGTACTCACTTTAGTCGGTCTTGTTAATCCTGATTTTGATACTCATACCATTAAAATTGCCATTGCGGACACTGGGGATTCAATCTACGATAGTGGTGTATTTATTAGTAACTTAATAGGATTTGAGTCAGATGATGATGACGGTGGTGTTACGCCAAATCCAGTTAGCACACCTTCAGGTGTTCTACTAGTAGGTTTAGGCTTAATGACTCTTTATTTTAGAAAGCGCCGTTTGAACAAATAGCGTTTGAATTAATAGAATGACTCCAAAAAGAACAACCTCATTCAAGATGAGGTTGTTTTTTATTTACCGTAAAATCAAAATAACGCGCAAAACCAGTGCATAGTTATAATATACAAGTAATCCGCCTAACATAGAGACTAATAGCATCATGTTGGTTATTAGCGTTTTTAGGTCAATACTTAGCATTATGCTATCAAGAAATACTATTAAATTTCGCGTACCACATACCCCCTCTATTGAGCCTAATATCCATACCAACAAAAACGCTTACTCATTCCAAGAAATAGAATGATTATCAATATCATCGATCGACTTAGCACCGGTTAAGGTCATAGCAACTTGCATTTCTTTTTTATAGAGCTCCAGTAAGTGCTCGACCCCTTTTTGCCCTCTTGCCGCTAATGCATATATGTATGAGCGGCCAAGCATAGTGCAATCTGCTCCTAACGCAATCATACGTACTACATCTAAACCATTCCTAATACCCGAATCAACAAACAGTTTAATATCACCTTTGACCGAATCAGCAATAATAGGTAGTGCTTTTGCAGAAGACATTACGCCATCTAATTGTCGGCCACCATGATTTGATACAACAATGCCATCCGCTCCAAAACGCACAGCATCTTTGGCATCTTCAACATCCAAAATACCTTTTATAATTAAAGGACCATCCCAAAATTCTCTAATCCACTCCAAATCTTTCCAAGAGATGGATGTATCAAAGTTGTCTGATAACCATCCTATGTAATCACCAAGTTTCGTTTGTTTTTGACGATAGGCTGATATATTGCCTAAATCATGCGGTTTGCCCAATAAACCAACATCATAAGCCCACAAAGGATGTAACATTGCTTGTAGTATTCGCTTAACCTCTGCGCCAGAACCACTCATTCCAGAATGCATATCACGATAACGTGCTCCAGGTGTTGGCATATCTACAGTGAAAACAAGCGTTTTTACGCCCGCTGCTTTGGCTCTTTGTAGAACATTTTTCATAAAACCACGGTCTTTTAATACATATAATTGAAACCACATAGGACGTTCGATTTTTGGCGTAACTTCTTCTATTGGGCAGACTGAAACGGTTGACATTGTAAATGGAATACCGTTTTTTTCCGCTGCTTTAGCAGCTTGTACTTCGCCGCGTCTGGCATACATGCCAGTTAAACCTACAGGAGAAAGAACAATAGGCATGGAAAGTTTTTCGCCAAATACCTCGTGCTCAAGACTTAAGCTTGACATATCTTTAAGTACTTTTTGCTTAAGAGCTATGTTCTCTAGATCAGCGACATTTGCTCTAAGAGTATTCTCTGAATATGAGCCTCCATCGATATAATGAAACAAAAAAGGCGGGAGCTTCTTTTTTGCAGCCTTGCGATAATCAGTGGTAGCTGAAATGATCATATATATTTTTCCTTCATTACTCTGCTAATAACTTACAACTCTATTTTCATCGGGCGATTATAAGTACAACATTTATGAATCTACCCCTACAGAAACATTGAGATTAAAGTGAAATAGCGAGACTTCATTTAAATTGCTTTTCGCGCAAATATAGCTTAACCAAGCGCAACTTGCAATTTCAATCACTTTAATGCAATATCAATCAAATACAATTTATTAACATCTTATTAAAAATTGTAAAAACATTAAAAGTACCTCACCACTGACCATAAAAAGTGAACTATATGAGAAGAATAAAGAACCTGAAAGCACTACGTATTATCATACTTTTGGTTTTAATTAGCATTGTGCATACTAGCCATAGTGTTGAAGAAACTGACCAAAACACGCTTAAACTTGAAGCTACTAAGGACTTTATTGTAATAAATGCAGGTGATGCACCGTATTACAAAGACAAGCGACATAACGCATTGGCAATCGACGCTAGACTTTTAGAATATCGTCAATTGTTCGCGCAGGCTGTTACAAAATTTGATGGTGACAATGGTTTTTACGATATAACCCTAACATCAATGACTGAAGAAGATGGCGAACCTCTATACAAATTAGTCGTCAATGGTGACATTGTCGGCACATATCGTGGCACCTACATAGGTGCAAAATCCCCGTTAGATTTAACATCAGAATCTCATACATGGAAAAGTATTCCTCTACAAAAAGGAGATATTATTGGCATTAAATCTAACGCGCATACAAATGGTGAAATACCCGAAAATGGAGGTACTGCATGGGCTAGAGGAAGATGGAATAGTCTTGAATTTACGCCTGCCCCAGAGCAATACATACCTCGTTTTCCTGCTGCTTTTCAAAGAAAAAATTTCCCTATGTTTAGCCAACATAAAGATATGTTGATATCGCAATTTGATTTTAAACCAGACGTAGACGATGTGCATGCTGTGGCTGCACTTGGTTCAATGCTGAAACATCCTGACTTACAAAGCATTAATCACATAGCAGTTGCAGGTACTGTTGGAGTACAAGGGGGAAACTATACTGATGCATCGACACTAATGGGATTAGCATTTGGTAGAGAAAACTTTTCATGGACTGACGCAAATAAAAATTGGAACGCATCTATTCAATTTGTGCGCGACAGAGCAAAAGCAATTTTAGCCCAAGGTGGAAGAGTTTGGGTACAAGAGGCTGGACAATCTGACTTTACCCGAACTTGGGTACTTGCTTTAATAAAATCTGGCGTTAATCAGTCATTAATAAAAAATAATATTATTGTGGTACAACACAGTAAATGGAATGAGAAACACACATCTGAAGACGCGTTGCAATTTGTGAATGAAATGACCACATATATCGCGATTGATGATGGTAATAAACCGAAACGCGTCTTTGACAGAAAAAACAGAAGAGGCCCATTTACACCAAGTTATGTTGAGAAAGATACTAGATGGATAAACGCAGCAATTTCCAATAATAATGGAAAAGAACATGCTAAAACACTTTGGCAAGAAGCAAAACGTATTATAGATAAAACTGGTTTTGATGCGAAATATTCAGTTATACCTGATGGCGGTGTCGACTTTTCTGATAATGTAGAAGTTTGGTGGATTTTTAATTTAGGTCAATCAGCTGTATCTGTGCATTCATTTTGGGAACGATATGTAACCGACTTACCGCTTGATTCTATCAAGCCTCCTAGAGGCAGGTTAGCAGTAGTAATTGATGGTAATTCACCTGATCCTGACGATATTGGAGCGACACCAGTCATGTTAGCATTGCTTCAACAAACTGAGTTAAATGACAGATTAGTGCACTTATCTCATTCATGTGACTTAGATCCTTTTAAAAATAAAGGCCGTCAAATTGGACCGGAAGATGAAGTACGCCGTCAAAATGTATTGCATAAACTGAGTGGAAACGGGATTCAATATTTTGGACCATTCGACAACTTAAATGACTACTATAATTGCCGAACACATCAAGATGAGGCAAGAGATGATTTAGTAGCCGCCATCAATGCATCCAGTAAAAATGATCCGTTGTGGATCATCGAAGCAGGTGAACCAGACTTAATAGGCTATGCCTTGCAAAAAGCAAATCCCCAAGCTATTAGGCACGTTCATGTAGTCTCCCATCATCCAGCTAATGACCACAGTGGTGACTATTTCACTTGGCAAGAAATATTGGATTTTGGCGTTATAGAACACCAAATAGGCGATCAAAATGTTGCATTACAAACACCTATTTATCATTGGGATTGGGCTAAAAACCATGACAATGCGGGATACAGATTTATCTGGGAAATGCTGGCGTATGCAGAGCAAGATGGTGTCGTTCCTTTCCAAACAAATAAATTTGATTGCTCAGATGCGGGTATGATTTATTGGTGGATAACTGGAGCAAATGATGGTGGCAATAACTTTGCGACACCTTCAAATATAAAAAATATGTTGTCAGTTAAATAATTGAAATAGCTGTTTACTCAGTTGTGTGCGTGATTTACCTGAAAATAAAAATGAAAAATTGTATTTTCAGGTAACCTAATCTGATTGCCTCTTAGATTGATGCTCAAACCTATATTCATTAGGTGTTTTCTCGAAGTGCTTTTTAAATATCGCATACATGTACTGCACAGAAGGGTATCCTGCTTTACTTGCCACTGCTTTTAAAGAGTCATTTGATTCTTGAAGTAGTTTACATGCCTCAACCAGCTTTACTCTGTGTATTTCTGCATGAATTGTACAATTACATTCAAATTGAAATTTATGCTCCAAATTTGAACGAGAGACACCTACAAAATCGAGTACTTGTTGTACTTTTATTCCCTTCGTTGCATTTTGTCGAATAAAAAACATGGCTTGAACAACATGTGGGTCTTTAAATGATTTAAAATCTGTAGATTGTCTTTCTTGTAAACCTGATGGTGGCACTAAAATACGTTTAAACGATTTTAACTTATATTTAGCAGTTAACTGTTGGTGCATTATTTGAGCCGCTTTCATTCCCATTGCAACACAACCTTGGGAAACACTACTTAAGCTGATTCGGCATAAATTTCTAGCAATATCGTCGTCATCAATGCCTACTACCGATATATTATCAGGCACCTCAATACCCAAATTCATGCATGCCTCTATACAGTGCCTCGCCCTAGCATCAGTTACGGCAATAATGCCTGTTTGTTTAGGTAGGCTTTTAATCCAAACAGATAGGTTTTGCATATCTGACGACCAACTAGCGGGCCTGGTTTCTCCACCTAAAAAGATAGAATATGAAAAGCCCTCTCTAACAGAAATCTGCTCGAAGCTTTTCATTCTCTCGCGGGCCCATTTGTGACTCTCATTATGTTTAATACCATAAAAGGCAAAGCTTTTTATCCCCTTGTCCTTCAAATGTTTAAAAGCAAGTTCTATGACCGCATGATTGTCGGTTGCGATATAATGAGCATTCGGGTATTCATCTATATTAGAAAAAGAGCTACCCAGACCAACACAAGGCAAATTACGGTTTGTAACAGCGTTGACAATTCTTGGATTATCAAAATCAGCAATAATTCCATCTACCTGCCAACTATCCAAACTATTTACGCGTGCTACACAATCCTCTTCTAAAAATACATTCCAATTAATTTTTGAAGATTGTAAATAGCTTCCTATGCCTTCAATTATTTGACGGTCGTACACTTTATTTGCATTAAATATTAAGCCAATTTTATAGGTAGTTTCTGGCGTCATTTAGCTCTTCAACTTATCAATATGTTTAAATTTATATGCAGTTTATAAAATATTAATTAACAATAAAATAACAAAATTACGGAAATTAATTATGGAATTTCATAATTGCACAATACTGTAGTGAGCTTATTATCTATTGATTAAAATTGAAATGGATAAATTATGTTTTTAGGTTTGGATCTTGGTACATCTAGTCTTAAAGCCTTGGTAATTGATGAGAACGGTAACACAATTATAAGCGCATCATCTCCCCTATCAGTTTCACAGCCTAAGCCGCTGCATAGTGAACAAGACCCAAGTGATTGGATTAATGCGCTACATTCTGTCATGCATGAATTATCAAATCATGCATGTATCAAAAACATAGTTGCTATTGGTTTAAGCGGTCAAATGCATGGCGCTGTCTTATTAGATAAATATGGACACGTACTTCGTCCTGCCATTTTATGGAATGACGGGCGAAGCGAGATTGAATGTAAAGAACTAGAAAACAAGGTAGAAACGTCCAGAGAGATAACCGGTAACTTAATGATGCCAGGGTTTACTGCGCCGAAATTACTTTGGGTCAAAAAACATGAACCTGAAATATTTGAGCAAATAGATAAAGTGTTGTTGCCAAAAGACTACATGAGATTTGTCCTATCAGGCGTATTTGCAAGCGATATGTCAGATGCTTCGGGTACCATGTGGATAAATACAAAAAATAGAGATTGGGATGAAGTATTGCTAAGTGCTACTGGCTTAACAAAATCTCACATGCCTAAGTTATTTGAAGGCAACCAAATTACAGGCCATTTATTACCTGACTTGACTACAAAATGGAATATGACAAATAAGGTATCAATAGTTGCGGGCGGTGGAGATAATGCTGCAGGCGCTATTGGTGTGGGCATAACAAAAAAAGGCCAAGGGATGTTATCGCTTGGTACATCTGGTGTTTATTTTGTTGTAAGCGATCATTATACCGCCGCCCCAGAACAAGCAGTACACAGTTTTTGTCATGCATTACCAGATACGTGGCACTTAATGTCGGTCATTCTTAGCGCGGCTAGCAGTGTTGACTGGTTTTGCAATAGTATTGCAAAAAAACCGGTAAGTGAATTATTTACCGAGCTAGAAAATGCCAATAAACATGAACCTGTAAACAGTTCTGTATTTTTCCTACCCTATCTGAGCGGTGAACGCACCCCCCATAATGATAGCCTTGCCAAAGGGGTCTTCTTTGGTTTAACACACACAACTACACAATTGGACATGTTTAAAGCTGTGCTTGAAGGCGTTAGTTTTGCATTGGCTGATGGCGTTCATGCCCTGCATGATACGGGTGTGCAAGCGAATGAAATTAATATTATTGGCGGAGGTGCACAAAGCGCTTATTGGCGGCAATTAATTGCAGATATTTTAAATCAATCCATTATTTACAGAAGCGGTAGTGAAACAGGTCCTGCCCTTGGCGCGGCTAGGCTAGCTATGCAAGCGGTCACTGATAATGCTAAATATGAAGATATATATAAAGCGCCCACTATTACGCAAATTCACGAAGCAAATACGGCTACACACCAAATTTATAAGAAAAAACACGAAACGTTTAGAAAACTCTATTCTCAATTAAAACCATTATTTAAAGATTTATAAAAGGAAGGTAAATGACTTCATATTTTCATGATATCCCAAACATACAGTTCGAAGGCGATGAGTCTGACAATCCACTTGCCTTTCATCATTTTAATGCTGATGAAGTCATTGCTGGCAAAACAATGAAAGAACACCTTAGGTTCGCAGCTTGCTACTGGCATAACTTTTGTTGGGATGGCGCAGATGTGTTCGGGCAAGGCACATTTAATCGACCATGGTTATCACAGGCTGCTCTTGCTAATCCTATGCAAGCAGCGAAAGCTAAGGCAGACGCTGCATTTGAATTTTATCAAAAACTTGGCATTGAATATTACTGTTTTCACGACATTGATGTTGCACCTGAGGGAAATAGCATTACCGAATACGTAAATAACTTCTCACAAATGGTTGATGTGCTTGAACAAAAACAGGCTGAAACTGGCCTAAAATTATTGTGGGGGACTGCCAACGTTTTTAGTCACCCTCGCTACGCTGCAGGAGCGGCGTCAAACCCTAATCCAGAAGTTTTTAGCTATGCGGCCACTCAAGTATTCCATGCTATGAATGCAAGCAAAAAACTAGGCGCTTCAAACTATGTATTGTGGGGCGGGCGTGAAGGATACGAAAGTTTATTGAATACTAATTTGAAACATGAACGTGAACAATTAGGTCGCTTTTTTAATATGGTGGCAGAGCACAAACATAAAATTGGCTTTACCGGCGATTTACTGATTGAACCCAAACCTCAAGAACCGACTAAACATCAATACGATTATGACTCAGCAACGGTGTATGGATTTTTAAAACAGTTTGGTTTAGAGAAAGAATTTAAAGTCAATATTGAGGCCAACCATGCCACACTAGCTGGTCATTCATTTCATCACGAAATAGCCACAGCAATATCACTCGATATTTTTGGTAGTATTGATGCAAACAGAGGCGACCCTCAAAACGGATGGGACACAGACCAATTTCCGAATGATGTAGCTGAATTAACCCTAGTCATGTATGAAATCCTGAAAAACGGTGGATTCACAAATGGCGGTTTTAACTTTGATTGTAAACTACGACGCCAAAGTAGTGATCCTGCAGATTTATTCCATGGTCATATTGGCGGAATGGATGCATTAGCCTTGGCATTAAAACGCGCTTCAGCCATGCTTGATAACGACTTTTTATCCAACGCAAAAGATGAACGTTATAAAAATTGGAATGATGATTTGGGTAACTCGCTGATGCAAGGGAAGCATTCTCTAGAAAGCGTTGCGAAGCTAGTTGAAACTGAACAACTATCGCCAAAACACGTCTCTGGTCAACAAGAGTTATTAGAAAATAAAGTCAATAGAGTTATTTATTCATAACCATGCCACGCAGGAAGCCCTTATTAATTAAGGGCTTCATATTAGATACCGCAAGTGAAAATCATACTCCCTACAACCTTTCATA
>DDIL01000200.1:0-7323 GCA_002338515.1 Glaciecola sp. UBA1851
AAACCTCTATCAATTGGCACATAAATTGGTTTAGCTAACTTTTCTCGCTTAGCATCGGCTGCCGCAATAAAAATGTCGATATTACCCTTTAGTAATTCAGCAAAAGCGCGACCTTGCTCCATTCTTTTTGAAGGTACAAAGTTAATAGATTCAAAGTCAGACTCTGTTAACTGACTAATATTCAATAAGGTTTGTTTAAAAAATGGATTGTTATAGTTTCTTTCCCATACAACGACGTCCGTTGCCCTTGCAGCAAAGGAAAAAAATAACATTGTGAAAACAGCAGTCAAAAGAGTTGGCATGAAATCAACATAAAAGCTATGTGTTAATATAATATGCTTAAAATATAGTTTTGACTAGATTCATAATGAGAATATGTGGGCTTTTGTAAAGTTGAGTGATATTTTAACGCATTACAAGTCATTCCCAGGGAAGTGGGAACCTCCCGTGTTTTTCGCTGTGACGTCATTTATTTACGTTGTCATTCCCACGCAAGTGTTAACCTACCATTTCGTCAGCGAAAGCCAGAATATTATTCGGCTTTAGTTTGCTTTTTGAGAAGATACTCGCATGCGCAAGCATGATGGAAGTGTGAACCTTCAACAACATCAGGAATGCTTAACCACTAATAGTGTTGACGTTATTAAAATGTTGAGGTTTTTTCGAAGTTGCTATGCTGTTTAGGGGGTTACCGCTTGTGCGGTAATGACCTAGGATGCTGTTTAGGGGGTTACCGCTTGTGCGGTAATGACCTAGGATGCTGTATAGGGGGTTACCGCTTGCGCGGTAATGACCTAAGATACTGTTAAGGGGTTGCCGCATGCGCGGTAAGGACCTAGGTTGATTATGAAGGATTACGTATGTAATCCTACCAAATTTTGCATCCGCGAATATCAGCTTGCCTTAATTGGTGTCTTGCTCTTTCGGCATCACGCTTCTTATCGTAAGGACCAAGTACCACTCTGTACCATAATCCATTAGTGCCATTACTCTCTAAAACTCTAGACTCCATTCCTTGAAACGCCAATTTAGCCTTTAATTCTTCAGCTCTAGTTTCCGTTCTAAACGAGCCACATTGCATGACAAATTGACGGTCACTCTCTAATGGGCCAGTAGTATCAACTTCTACCTCAAAATCAGGTAATGAATCAATGTAGTCCCACTCTTCTTTCCCCATTTTTGGCAACGGAGGCAAAATGGGCTCTTCAAGTAACTCATCTTCAGATGAAGCTTTTGCACGAGATTCAATATCTATAATAGGTGATGACGCATTTTTTTCATTTAACGTGTTGTTTGAATTATCTAAATCCAAATTGGCTAGTTGATACAGACTAAACGCGAAACCTCCCACAACTGCGAACGCAAGAAATATTTTTAACCACGGCATTGGCTTTTTTTCTTTTGTCTTCGTATTTCTTTTCTTGCGCGATATATTTTGAGAGCGCTTTACATAATCTTTTGGAGCCATATTTTTATTTTTATATCAATTGAGAAATGAAGTTGCATAGGTGGATTAGGCAAGCTAATTACTTTGAGCAAACACGAATAAGTAAGAGTATACAAACAAATGATTCTAAACCCCATACTTATCATTTAAAAAATGATTTACTAGCTAACCCAGTTATAAATAAGAAGATATACTATTTATTCACTATTACTTGTCCAGAATTTAGCTTAACTAAATTCTGTTGGCATAACATCAATACTCCAGCGTACCTTAGATGCCAATTTATGTTTAATGAGTTCATTTTTTATTTGTTTAAATGCTTTATTTAAATAGGGCGAAGAGGTGGATTGTGTGACTGATATGAATCTGTATCTATTTTGTTTCTTTTCAATACCGGCGGGAAAAGGCCCAACAAATTCTAATTGTTTAAATTGCATAAAAAGTGAATTAGCAAACTGCATAAAAGTTAATAGCTCATTCTGTATTTCGTGCTCTACTCTTAGTGCAATTTGATAGGTTTTAGGGGGGAGATTCGCAGCCAGTCTTTCTTCTAAGAGTAAACGAGCAAAATGCGCATAGCCGTTGTTAACTAAATCTTGTATTAGCGCATTACCTATTTGATGGGTTTGCAACCACACTTCACCTGCTTTATCAGCCCTACCTGCTCTGCCTCCTAATTGAGTCACCAATTGAGCCAGCTTCTCAGGGGCCCTGTAGTCGGAACTAAATAAAAAAGAATCAACGTTTAGGATCATTGCAAGTGTGACATTCGGAAAATGATGCCCTTTAGATAAAATTTGTGTACCAATTAATATTTGATGTTGATTCGAATTTATTTCATTCAATAAGGTTTGCAGTTTGTTTTTACCTTTAATTGCATCACTATCTATTCGAATAGTTGAGTAATTGGGAAATGTAGACTCACATAAGTGCTGAATTTGTTCTGTACCTACGCCTTGAGTTGTCACATTATTTGAACCGCATGAATGGCAATTTGGCTTAAAACTTTCGTATTTTCCGCATCGATGACATTGCAAATTATTGCTGCTCAAATGCACCGTAAATGGATTATCACAATCAATGCAACTTTCAACATTACCGCAGCTATTGCATATTAAAGCAGGCGCATAACCTCGCCTATTAACAAAAATAAGTACTTGATTTCCTCTATCCAATTGTTGCTGCATTCTTTGCAACATAGCGGGAGCAATACCGGCAGAAAGTTTAACACCCCGTAAATCCAATAGATGTTGCGTGGGCATGGCAGCGGAACCAGCCCTAATATTCAATGTTAAATGCTTGTACTTTCTATTAAGCGCATTATAAAGCGACTCTAAAGAGGGTGTGGCGGTACCTAAAACTAAGGGGACATTTTCCTGTTTTGCTCTGAAAATTGCCACATCTCTAGCATGATAGCGAAGTGAATCTTGTTGTTTGAATGATTCATCATGTTCTTCATCTACAATTATCATCCCTAAATTTGAAAGTGGTAGAAATATTGAAGAACGCGTACCAATGAATATGCCCGCTTGGTCATATTTTGCTTCTTTCCAAACGGTCAACCTGTCGGTATCGCTCAAACCGCTATGCCAAACTGAAACTACTTTTCCAAACCTGTCTTCAAACCGTTTAACGGTTTGCGGTGTGAGGCCAATTTCAGGTACCAATATTAGGACTTGTTTTTTGGCCATCAGAATTTGCTCAATAACTTGCAAATACACCTCAGTTTTACCACTTCCAGTTACGCCTTCTATTAGAGACACTTCAAAATTATTACTTTGATTGATACTTGCTATAGCGATAGCTTGCTCAGTATTTGCTCTCTTTTTCTGCCCGATACAGAGGTTACTGGTCCATTTTGAATGGGTTGCTTTTAACTCTTCCACATAAGCTAATTTTTTGTCTAACAGTCCTTTAATGACCGGCATTGAAAAATGTTGTTTGATATCAGTAACAGAACAAACTTCTTCTAGTTCTTGTTTCGCAATTAAATATTGGTATAGGTCTTTTTGTTTTTTACTGCGAGACAACTTGATAAGACTATCAGCAGATGGATTTGATACCGTTTGAATATAGGTAAGGGTATCCATTTCGTTGGAAAAATATAATTCGCTTTCATTTATCTTTTCAGATGAGACAGATGAGCTTTGTGAAACATTAGCAGGCGATTTTACCTTAAGTAGCTTATTGGGCAACATGCATGTAAATACTTCACCTAACGGGTATAAATAAAAATCACTCAGCCACTTTCCAAGTGACAACATACGTTTATCTAAACTGGGTAGTGCATCACATATCTGTATTATGGGTTTGATTTTAGATGACTCAAACTCAGATGAATCTGAGCAAGATAAAATAATACCCATGACCTTTTTTCGTCCAAATGGCACAACTACTCTTGCCCCTTTTATTGCTTTGGAGACATATATGCTTGGTAATGAATATTCAAACTCCTTTTCAAGTGGCACAGATATAACAACTTTAATAAAAGCCAAGTTGTTATCTAATGTTGGAGACTGCTTGTTACCCAAAATTTTAAAGCCTCATGGAAGATAAGGGAATTTGCGGAACTATAAATTTGGCGCCTAATAAATGCAAAAAAATCACTATTATGTGTATTAAATCAAAGCTAATTTCTTAATTGAATTTTAGGCACAATGTTACCTTAAGGAGGTTTGAAGCGATACATATTATGTTGGAGGCTAAAAGATGGCCTGCATAATCAAATAGTTCAAAATGGCTGTATGAATACGATACAAACGTTGTTTAGTTAAAATATTACTTGATGATATCCATGCTTTAATATAATATTCGCGCTCCAAATTTCGGGGCTTTGTGATTTCACAGGCTCTATATTAATTAACATCGCTTGGTGTGCGACTTAGGGTTGTATAGCGAGGCGGCCTAAAATTGTAGGTAAACCATGAAAGCTAGCATTCATCCAAAATATGAAGAAATTACAGCAACTTGTTCTTGCGGAAACGTATTAAAAGTACGTTCAACTCTAGGCAAAGATATCAATCTAGACGTATGTTCTGAGTGCCACCCGTTTTATACAGGTAAACAAAGAAACGTGGATACTGGTGGTCGTGTTGATCGCTTTAAGAAACGTTTTGGCGCGCTTAGCAAGAAGTAAGCTTAATGTTAAAAAGAAAACTGCATATATATATGCAGTTTTTTTTTGCCTTCATTTCATCAACATTATATTCAATAAAAAATCAAATTAACCTGACTGCTAGTATATTAGTCTATATTCAATATACGCACTCATGATACTCACCCCAAAAGTACTATAAACCCTTTGTTTTTAAAGCATTTGTCATTACTTAACTATTATAATATTTATCTAATACTCTATTTTATATTTGCGCAATTATGTTATTGTTGGCAGACATCAATTGGTGTTTATTCATAAACGAGGTGAATAAAGCCGATTAAATAAATTTCGTCGCAAGGATTATCCGAGATGTCAGATTTTCGCCAACGTGCTCTTGATTATCATGCCTTTCCCAAACCAGGCAAAATTAGTGTTGAACTTTCTACCCCTGCAGCTACTGTAGACGACCTTGCTCTAGCATACAGTCCAGGCGTTGCAGAGCCCGTGCGTGAAATAGCCGCTGATCCAAATGAAGCTTACAGGTATACCGCAAAAGGCAATATGGTTGCGGTAATTTCAAATGGTACGGCAATTTTAGGGCTGGGAAATTTAGGTCCACTTGCGTCTAAACCCGTTATGGAAGGTAAAGCACTTTTATTCAAACGCTTTGCCAATCTTGATTCAATTGATATTGAAGTCAAACATAGAACAACCGAAGAATTTATTAGTACGGTTGCCAATATTGCGGATACGTTCGGTGGAATTAATTTAGAAGATATTAAAGCGCCAGAATGTTTTGAAATAGAAAAAGAGCTGATTAAACGTTGTAAAATCCCCATTTTTCACGATGATCAGCATGGTACAGCTATTGTTACCGCAGCGGGCATGTTGAACGCATTGGAAATTCAAAACAAAAATATTAAAGAATCTAAATTTGTCTGTTTAGGCGCAGGCGCAGCGGCAATTGCTTGTATGGAGCTTTTAATAAAGTGTGGTGCTCAACGAGAAAAAATTTATATGCTTGACCGTAACGGGATTATTCATACTAGAAGAGAATCCTTAACTGAACATAAAGCACTATTTGCAAACAACACCGACAAACGTACCCTAGAAGATGCGATGGAAGATGCAGATGTATTTTTGGGTGTATCAGGTCCTGATTTATTGCCACCTGAAGCGTTAGCGCTTATGGCACCGAACCCTATTGTATTTGCTTGTTCAAACCCAGATCCAGAAATTACCCCTGAACTTGCTCATTCTGTTCGTGATGACTTAATTATGGCAACAGGTCGTTCTGATTATCCAAATCAAGTAAATAATGTGTTGTGTTTCCCATTTATTTTCAGAGGGGCATTAGATGTTCGCGCTTCTCAAATTAATGATGAAATGAAAGTAGCAGCTGTTGAAGCGATTAGAAGCGTATCTAAAATGCCGGTGCCGGAGGAAGTATTAACCGCAAGTAATGTTAAGTCACTTACGTTTGGCAAAGAATATATTATACCTAAGCCTATGGATCCTCGGTTATGCAAAACAATCGCTACCGCAGTCGCTCAAGCTGCCATTGACTCAGGTGTTGCGCATATTGATAAGCTTCCTGATAATTATTTAGAGTAATACTGCGTAATCAAATATATTCGTTTAGGAATTGTTGAGCTTAGCTATATGCTTTTACAAAAGGTTGTGCGTTATTAAAGCGAAGATGTGGAATTGAAGCGTAGAAATTCACACGAAATTCCGCTTGCGAAGTGTGAACAACGTACACGCGTTGCCCATAGGGTTCATTCTATATTATTGAACTTATCTTAAAGCAAAGGCAGACATCTCCTCATAATATGGCATGACTTCATCTACCACTTGTTTGGCTTCACTGGATAAGGTTATTCTACTCGTTGTTTGTTTAGTAAACCCAGTTGATGCCTCTACACTTTTATACCAATGATTTGCCCATATACCGTCACTAGCTCTTCTTCCTTCGGGCCAACTCAACATGTTCTGTGAGAACGGAATGTTTAATAAGTCACAAAGCATAGATAGTGTTTGAAAGGGTTGATTGAGAACATCACCTGAATCAATAACTGGCGGTATTTTTCCTGTCAATTCACTTATATATTTAAAAATTTCATATTGACGCTTAATACCAATATCTTCTGCAGTACATTCACCTCGTTTATTAGTATAAGAATTAACAACATAGGCAGGGTCTCGAATTAAAAACGCGTGAGATAATTCTTTACACCAAGTTAAATCACAACTTGGTAGCATATGATGTGTCATATGTTTTTGATAACAAATTTCAGATTCCAACCTTTGCGAGGTTAGCATAGTTACCACCTCATTAAATTTAGTTGGTTGGCTTTTTATCACCTCTTCAAACATTGGGTGTGGGCTATTAGTTTGAGATAAATAAAATGCATAAAAAGGTTCGTCTACTACCTCACAATCTGCCCTATTTTCAAAGCTTCTCATCATCGCTGTCGAAATATTTCTTGGGCCAGACCACATAGCAATTCTTCGCGTCATATCAAGTTTTATCCCACTGGTTGCTAGTTTATATTAGTTATCTTAAAGCTTTTACATCGATGTAAATATTGATTAAAGACGTTATGGCCTGTTTATCTTTGCTTTATGATTTTGATTGATTTAAATCTTCTTCAATCAACCGAATATACAGGTTTTCTAAATGTTTGGTCATACTCTGATTTTTATCTCCAATTACCCGTCCATCAATGTTGGCGACCGGCGTTAACCCAGCAAATGTACCTGTTATAAAGGCTTCATC
>DDIL01000200.1:7603-15734 GCA_002338515.1 Glaciecola sp. UBA1851
TTGTTTGCACACGTTAATAACATTTCTACGTGTAATGCCATCTAAACAAAAATCGCCAGAAGACGTCCATACTTCATTATTTGTAATGATAAAAAAATGCGTTGAATTGCAGGTGGCAACAAATCCATGAGGGTCTAACATGAGCGCTTCATCAGCATGTGCTTTAGCGGCTTGAATACATGCAAAAATACAATTTAATTTAGAGTGCGTATTCAATTTTGGATCTTGTACGTCCGGATATCCGCGCCTAACATGAGTAGTAAACAAATTTACTCCTTCGCCATGCTTTAAACCCAATGCTTGCTTAAATTCAGCAATAATAACAATTGTAGCAGGAGAAATAGTAACGCGAGGATCTTGATACGGGGTAGCTTTTTCGCCACGTGTCACCATTAGTCGGATATGCACGCCGTCATGCATATGGTTGGCTTGACAAGTTTCATATATTCTATGAACCAACTCTGCTTTGGATAAGCCAATATCCATGTCCAAAGCTTTTGCACCATCAAACAAACGCTTCATGTGCATATTAATAAAAGCCAAATGTCCTTTGTGAAGTCTAATACCTTCCCAAACCCCATCGCCTAAAATAAAACCACTGTCAAACACAGAAATTTTGGCTTCACTTCGAGGAAATAACTCGCCATTTATATTAATCAAAATAGATTGATTTCGAGGGTCGTCAATATATTGATGCGTGCCTTTAGCCATAATTATTATTCTTCATATTGTTAGTCTTGATTAGGGTCTGTTGATCTTTGCGATATGATTTAAGAGCAAAAGTCGACAGACTCTAAAGAATAACGTATGCATATTATTTCCGCTAGCTTCTTATAATTACTAACACTACGCAGATTCTTATTCATAGAAGTATGATGTAAGATAATATGGTCGAAGTTAGGGTCTGTTGATCTTTGCTGTATAATTTTGTTCGAAAAATAATAATAACGTATAGAGTACCAATTTTTGAAAAAACTGTTTATTTATATACTTGTTGGATGTGTGTTGATTTCAAACACCGATTTAATCCGCGCCTTAGCCTATTACTTAAATGCAGATATGACACTAGAGGAATCTATGCAGTTTATGCAGCAGCATGGTGTAGTGGAGAGGTTTTACATGCTTGCAGGTAATGCTTTTAATTATGCGAGCGTTATTTTTTGCTGGATTGCATTTAAAAAGAAACCAGAAAAAATCAGGTTTATCGGCCTATATGTCGGTTTATTCGCCAGTTTTTTATATTTTGTGTCCAGCACCTATGAGTTATGGTTACCAATAGCACAAGGTGCGCAGATGAGTGATAACTTTGCCTTAGGATTTTTAAAAATAACTTTGTATACCAATATTATTGGTTTTATTTGTGTATTGCTTGGTTTTAATATTGGGAAATATTACTTATCCAAAGCTGTGGCTTAACATAAAAAGGAATAGAATTGACATATATAGACATTCTCAAATCAAAATCAGAATGTAATATCGTAGTACTGACCGGTGCCGGTATATCTGCAGAATCAGGTATCAAAACCTTTCGTGATGGAAACGGTTTATGGGAAAACCATAAAGTTGAAGATGTGGCTACACCCGAAGGTTTTGCTGCAAATCCAAGCCTTGTTTATAAATTTTATAATGAGAGGCGTGCACAGCTATTAAGTGGAGAGGTACATCCCAATCCTGCTCACATTGCACTCGCAGAGCTAGAGAAAGCACTAAAAAGTAATATTTGGATTGTTACTCAGAATGTAGACAACTTGCATGAGCGGGCAGGCAACCAAAATGTTATTCATATGCATGGTGAATTAGCATCGGCTAAATGCGCAGTAACAAATCAGGCTCAAAACTGGGTAGCTGAACTCAATGCTAGCGACCGTTGTCATTGCTGCTCGCCAGGCACTCCACTTAGGCCAAATATAGTATGGTTCGGCGAAATCCCATATAATATGGAAAAAATAGAAACACTACTATTTGATGCCGATTTATTTGTTTCAATAGGCACATCAGGCAACGTGTATCCTGCAGCTGGGTTTGTGTCATTTGCTAATCAATGTAACGCCTACACACTTGAGCTAAACTTGGAGCCAAGTAATGGTCAAACGCAATTTGCAGAATCTAGACAGGGACCAGCGTCAGAATTAATACCAGAATTCGTTAGTAACTGTTTGAAATATCTATAAATCAATTCTATTTCTTTTTTATTATACTAAAGCTAATAGTAGCCTCATAAAACGCTATCGCCCGCGCAAACAGTCAGAATGACTTAAAATATTCCATAAAAAAAGCAGTTGTGATGAAAACAACTGCTTTTCATTTAAACCAATAAAAGCTTATTTAGGCTGCTTGCTCGTTTTGTGATTCAATCTCTTCCTGTGGAGCAGGGTTCATTAGCAAATAATCAAACGCCGCCAATGATGCTTTGGAGCCTTCACCCATTGCTACAACAATTTGTTTGTAGGGTACAGTTGTGACGTCACCACAAGCAAAAATGCCTTCTTCGCTTGTTGCACCTTTCTCATTAATCACAACTTCGCCATATTTAGTCAAGTCAACCACACCTTCAACAACTTTTGAGTTAGGTACTAAGCCAATTTGCACGAAAATACCTTGTAGCTCTTGCTGATGAACGGTTTCTGTTTCTCTGTCTATATATTCGATAGCGTGAACTTTGCCATTTGCGGCCAACACTTGCTTAGTCGCCGCATTGGTCACAACCTTTATGTTGTCTCGTTTGTACAACTGGTTCACTAACACTTTATCTGCTTTTAGCTCGGGTAAAAATTCATATACAGTAACAGATTTAACAATACCCGCTAAGTCAAGCGCAGCTTCTACTCCAGAATTACCGCCACCAATTACGGCTACGTCTTTTCCTTTATAGAATGGACCATCACAATGTGGACAATAAGCCACTCCATTACCAATATTTTCCTTTTCACCAGGTACACCTAGTTCACGCCAGTTTGCGCCAGTGGCAATTATAATAGAGCGCGTTTTAAAAACCTCTCCGTTACTTAATGTAATTGTTTTAATTGCACCTTTCTCTATTTTTTCGACACGAATATGCTCTTTTTTAGTCACTTCATGCTCATCTAAATGAGATACTAAAGACCCGGTCAATTCTGGACCAGTTGTATATTTCACTGAAATTAAATTCTCAATACCCATAGTATCTTTTACTTGCCCACCGAAACGATCCGCAACAATTGTCACTTTTAGTCCTTTTCGAGCAGAGTATATCGCTGCAGAAATTCCAGCTGGACCGCCACCAATTACGGTTACATCTTGTAAAGGCATGCTCTGCACATTTTCATCTGCCGCAAGAATTTCAGGTTGAGCTGCACTTAACTTTTCGATAATGCCAGCAATTTCAACTTTACCACTGGCGAATACTTCTCCATTCATGTAAACGGTAGGTACACCTTGTATATTGTTTTCTTCAATTAAGTCAGGATACACACCGCCATCAATCATTTCTGCTTCAATATTGTCATTCAATAATGCAAATTGATTCATAGCTTGAACTACATCAGGGCATGCATGGCAAGCAAGACTCACATAAACTTGGAATTTAAGTTTATCTTTGACTTTCTTAACCATATTTTGAATACTTTCATCTAGTTTTAACTTACTCCCACCGGCCTGCAAAATAGCTAAAACTAATGAGTTAAACTCGTGTCCACCAGGTACGCCTGAAAACTTTATACCTGTATCGTTTCCATTAGCTTGTACAAGAAAACTTACTGGGCTTCTTAGCGCATCACTTCTGTCTAATTCTTCTAGAGTGATGCGTGGTGATGTAGTAGTTAATTGAGTTAACATCTCAATTAACTCAGCGCGCTTTTCATGCTCACCTGTTTGTACCACAAAGGTGATGTCGCTTTTTAAATCTTTCATGTAGCCTTTTAGGGCATTGATAATGTCTTGATTAAGCATAATTATTGCTCCTTTATAATAGATGTTTTGCGTGCTGATTATTCCAGTTCGCTAAACACTTATATTTGAATGCTGGCAGTGGCAATGAGAAATTTCAGTTGCGATTAGCCCCTCGGCTTGATTGCCAAAATCCATTTGAAAAAATTGGAAAATTAAATGAGTAGAAGTAAACGATTAATCTCAGAATATAAATACATTCGAACCTAAGACCAATCCTTTACTTCCGTTTTCCTTTCTTTATTTTAATTCGCAGAGCAGATGCCCTGCGAATATTCAAACAATCTAAAATTAGATTTTACCTACTAGGTCTAAGCTTGGAGTAAGGGTTTCTTGGCCTTGTTCCCAAGCAGCTGGACACACTTCGCCGTCATTGTTTGCAACATACTGTGCTGCTTTCACTTTACGAAGCATATCTTTAGCGCTACGGCCAATGCCTAGATCATGAATTTCAGCTACTTTTACAATACCTTCAGGGTTTGCTAAGAAAGTACCACGAAGTGCGCGGCCATCTTCTTCAATCAATACATCAAAACCACGTGATAATGCAAAAACATTATCAGAAAGTAATGGGTAAGTTACTTTCCCAATCGCTTCTGACGTATCGTGCCAAGCTTTGTGTACGAAATGAGAGTCAGTAGATACACCATATACCTCTACACCTAACTCATTTAATTCACCATGAATCTTTGCCATATCTTCTAATTCAGTAGGGCATACAAAAGTAAAATCTGCAGGGTAAAACAAGAAGATTGACCATTTACCTTTTACATCTTCACTTGTAATAGTTTTAAATTCACCATCGTGAAAAGCTTCTACAGAAAAGTCTGGGATCATCTGGTTTATCATTGACATTTATCGTTTCCTTTTTAATTGTATTAACAACAAGTTTAAAAAATTTAGTTATGGACACATCATAGTGTAGAACAAAACACTAAAATTGCATCTGCGTAACGTTTTACGTTGGATATAAAGATATAGATGTTTAGAAAAGAATTAAAATGAAAAGAAACGATGCGCTTAATCAGAAAAACCGATTAACATGCTCAAAATAAAATAAACGTGCTTTGTTACCAGTATATATCTGCATTCATAGCCACTTCTCTTGATTGCTCCATCACCTTAATCACAGAGTGTGTTTTATCTTCAACCCAAGCCATAAACTCTGCTCTGTCGTCAACTTGAATATCTAATGAAGAATCATGTAGTAGTTTTAGAGATTTTAACTCTTGTATGCCAGTAGCTAAATCTAACCAGGGCGCTCTAAATTGACCTCTACTTTCTGCAAATAAATCTGCAAGTAAAAAGCCATTTATCAACGATTGACGCAATAATACTTCCAACGCTAAATACTGCTTATCATCCATTTTTGAATTTGAAGGTAAGGATTGCTGCACAGTTTGCCATGTTTGAGATAGCCAACCATTAGCATGTTTAATAACGGGAGTATCTGCACCTGAGTTCTGAATTTTCCAAGGTTTTTCATACAATGCCCTAGATATTGCCAATTGAACATTTGAGCTGATAGTTGACATACATAATTGCTGAGGTTTAAACGCGTTAAGTAGCCCCTCTCGTCTACCCATTAAATAATTCATCAAATTCTGGCTTTTAGGAATACGCTTGCTAAACGGCCCTTTCTTAGATCGTAATTGATGAATACTTTGCAATTGTTCTTGCCACGCCCAAGCTTGAGCAAGCTTCAATAAGTCTTTATGCAAACCAAGTAACTCTTTGCATTGTAAGGTAGGTAAATATAGTGCTACGCCTTGAAGCAATAAAGAAATTGCTTCTCTTATTTGTGTTAATGCCTTTAACTTACTTGTTTGTAAGTATACCTGCTGATGATGTTGCCAATGTCTTAGCCCTATTTCTAACATCTTACAAAATGCTTGCTCTGTCGAATCTTGTTTTTCTAGCGACAAAAAACTCGGTAAATATTTACTCTCTAAAATGCTTCCGTGCAATAGTTGATAACCCCTAGCCGCTTTGGTGACATCACTTAAACGCGTAGGTAAATTTTCGACTATAAGTTCCGCTATATTATACAAGTGTGAAGGATCGCCTTTCACAAGCTCAAGCTCTATCTCGCATATAGGTAGATAATCTTGAGCACGCCTTACTTCTCCAAGATCAAATACTATTTCAATAATAAACTCATCATTTTTTACGAGAAATGTAGTGCGATCAAAGTTGGTAAGAAATAATCCTGATAGCGCTTTGTTAATTTGTTCAAGATCTAACTTTTCTGCCCAAATGTCTGAATCAAAAAGGGTTAAATCCGGTGTATTTGATTTAAGTGCAATATTATATTCAGGACGCTGATGTAGGCCTCCAACAACATTTCCTTTTGTTTTTATGGTTTGCTCAAAATTATTGTTTTTTGCACGAACTCTGAATCCCATTTTTCTTTGGCCAAAGAATTCATCTGGTGTGTCGAAATATTCGTTATATAAGTTTGCACTGCTTTTATCAAAAACAATATTTTTAGCTTTCAGGATAGGCACAACTTTATTTTCAAAAGCTGTTACCGCATCGGGTTCACAAACTAATTTAAGCTCAATTTCCATAATTTTTAGGATCTTTTTAGAATTTAATATCGCAGTTCAGAAAATATAACATACTGTGACGCTTATATCTTTTCAATTAAGCTGAACAAATTGTCTTTCAATAAGCAAATTTTTGTTTATAAACAATATTCCAATATGATACTTTAGACGCTTGCAATAATGTCAGGTTAGACTCAGTTTACGTTCATTTAGTCGTTTGCCGTTTTGATACATTAAGTGCGCAAAATCTTATTCGAAATTCAAGCCACTTATTTGAGTGACCTATTCAGGGTGTTATCGATGATTTTTCAAATACTAAATAAGTATTCTATTTTTCCAATATTTATATTAATTGCGACCTTAATATGGACGTTTACAAGTTGCGCTGTCGCACAAGAATCTCCTATTCAGTCAATTGAAGTCGCTGAATCAGAGGATGGAACTCAATATCGATTTATTTCTGATAATTTATTTATATTTATGCGTGCCGGCCCTAGCAATGACTATAGACTTGTTGGCTCAGTAGAGGCGGGTGCTAGAGTTGAATTGATAAATATTGATAGAGAAGCAGGTTATGCGCAAATTGTTGATGACCGTGATAGAACAGGATGGGTAGAGGTTAAGTTTGTAAGCAGAACCCCATCTATTCGGGAAGAAATTATAAGACTAAACCAACAGCTGAATAACAAACAATCTGAAATAGATGCAAAACAACAAGAGATAGATGCAATTATGCAGAATCTTAAAAAATCAGATACCCAAAAGACAAAACTGAATAGAAAAATAACCCAGCAACTAGAAGAAATAGCTAAGTTAAATGAAAGTATAGAGCGCCGTGAAAAGGCGAGTAATATGCAATGGTTTACTCGTGGCGCTATGCTTGGCGTAGTCGCATTATTGATTGGTTATGCACTTGGTATATTTGGTCGACGCAAAGCCAATGCTAATAGGCTGATGTAAGTGTCTACTTTTCTAAAAGAGAAGTATGGTGCATTAGCTGCATTTATTTGTGCTTCATGCTTTGTAATTGGACTAACTTTTATTATTGTTTTAGTACCTGACTTTAATGAAGGACCGGAACAAAGGCTTAATTTACTGAGTAAATATAGTGGCCTTATGCAGCTCTGGTACTTCATTATTTATATTGTATTTGGCGCATCTATGCTGGTACTAAGCCTGTTTTTATTGCGAAATAAAATATCAGAAAGTACGACACTTCAAAAAGTAGCAACTCTAATCAGTTTTCTATGGACGTCTTATATCTTTGCTAGCGGCTTAATTGCAATCTTATCTATAGAGTTAATGTTCGGAACATGGTTTGAAGTAGCCGGCTCAGTTTCAAGCATTTGGCGAGATATCTATGAAGTACAAATGGGACTTGGTGAAGGAGTTGAATGGGTAGGTGGCATATGGATGTTACTTATTAGCCTCTCTCTTTTACAGCAAAAAATGTTTAGTAAAGTATTACATTATTTCGGATTACTAACAGCAGGTTTTGGGTGTTTAACAATATTCCCAGCCATGTCCTTAATGGGTGCTGTTTTCGGTGTTATGCAAGTTATTTGGTTTATTTGGGTTGGTTTATTAGTTTGCTTTGATCATCAACACACCCAAAACCAAGAACCAGATTATTTGTCCTAAACCAAAAACTGCGGTTG
>DDIL01000201.1 GCA_002338515.1 Glaciecola sp. UBA1851
GGTATTTCAATTGCCGGCGTGGCATTAATTGTGTGGGTAATGCTGAAAATACCTAGCGACACCGAAGACGAAGACAATAATAAGCAAAACGACGAGTAGCGTTCGTAAGGCCGTTCAATGTTGTGTTGCATGTAAGTATAGGCTTTGAATAATTTAGCTCAGCTACCACTAAAGCTGAACTGTTCAGATTCCTTGCCACAGATCAACTAATTAACAATAAAGGCTTTACAATCTGTTTCTGCTAAGTCACAGTACAAACAGCATAACAATAAAAGGCTCGCGGATTCGCGGGCCTTTGTCGTTTTAGGGTTATTGTAAAAAAGAATTATTATCATTAGCGTTTTATATTTAAGGAAACAAGCATGAAATCAGTTAATCGTCGTGATTTTCTAAAACTAACGGGCTCAGGTTTAATCGGGATGACAATAGGTGGCGTTGCTTTAAGAGCTAACGCACAAGAAAGAGTTGACCCAGCATCACAACAAGCTGCGGCACTTAAATATGTTGAAAAGTCTCCAGTAGAAGGGTCTTACTGTGACAATTGTATGTATATTGCGGGTGAAGATGGTGCTGATTGGCGTCCATGCGCAATCTTCCCAGGTAAAGTAGTGGCAGCTAAAGGCTGGTGCTCAGCTTGGATGAAAAAGCCTTAAGTTTTAATGCGCTATAGGCCTCATCGCCTCTTTTGTTGATGAATGATTTATAGCACTTTGCGCAAACTCAGGTTTTATAATCTTGTTGCTCGCCTTTTCATATTGGTGAGCAACATTTAACACCAACCCATCCTCATACTGTCCCGCAATAAAACTAACACCTACAGGTAAACCTTTCATATTGCCCATTGGAACGGTTATGTGCGGATACCCAGCAATCGCGGCCATATATCCAATACCCGCAAAACCGCCTGGAAAACTATCGCCATATATTGCGTCTATTAAAAAAGCTGGAGTTTGTGATGGAGTCATTAAAACATCTACTTCATGCTCTTTAAGTAATTTGTCTATGCCATCTTTCTGTGTCGCTTGCTTAAGATATTTTGCAATTGTGTCGTAGTTTTTGTCATAGCCTGTTTTTTCTTGAGCTTGGGTAAATAAGCTTTGACCAAATAATACAAGTTCACGAGGATTGTCTTGATTAAATGCAATAAGCTCCTGCAGGTTGCGCACCTCTACTGTGTCAGGTGTGGAGGCCAAATATTTGTTTAGCTCTTCTTTGAATTCAATCAGTAACAGTTCGAGTGACTTTTGCCAAAACTCATCGGGCATATCAATATCTTGATCAATTTCGACTATTTTTGCGCCCTGTGCTTCAAGTGTGCTGATAGCTTCATTAAAATTATCTATAATAGCTTTGTGATTAGACTGCACTTTCCTTAGCACCCCAATCTTTATGCCTTCCAATGAGTTATCTAGCCTTTCTATATAATCTTCCTTTTTCTCATCAGCTAACTCGGTTGAGCTATCTTGCGTGTCAGTGCCAGCCATAACATTCATCATCAATGCAGCGTCTTTTACGCTTCTAGTCATGGGACCTGCGGTATCTTGAATCGCGGAAATTGGAATGATGTGGCGTCTAGAAAGTAGCCCAACCGTGGGCTTGAATCCTACAATGCCGTTCATTGTGGATGGACAAATTATGGAGCCGTTAGTTTCTGTGCCAATTGCTAAAGGAGCAAACTGCGCTGCAACAGCCGCACCTGAGCCGGACGATGAACCACATGGTGTTCTATCTAAACTATGCGGGTTGCGGGTTTGACCACCTAAAGCACTCCAACCACTTATTGAATCGTTGTCTCTAAAATTAGCCCATTGCGACAAATTGCTTTTTGCTAAAATAATCGCCCCTTGTAGCTTCAATTTGGCAATAATTGGGGCATCTCTTAATGTAAAGTTGTTTTGCAATGCCAACGATCCCGCTGTAGTGGGCAGCTCACTCGTTTCAACATTGTCTTTTACAATAACAGGAACGCCATGTAACTTTCCTAATGTTTGGTCTTGCTTGATAGCTTGTCTAGCTTGAATGTCTTTCTCTTTGGCCTCTTCTAATGCATTAGGGTTAATAGATAGTATGGCTTGGATACCGTTCTCGCCTTTATCGTATTTTTCAATCCGCTTTAAATACAGTTGAACCAGTCTTTCTGAAGATAGCTTACCTGAAGCAATTAATTCGGCTTGTTGGTAGGCACTTAAATCCAAAATTGGTACCTTACCGAGTTCCGTGACAGTTTTCGCATTGGTAGCGGTAATTGAGCATACAAGATAAAGACAAAATAAACTGACTAGTCGTAACTTATTGTGTAAATGTTTGAAAAACGTTGGCTTTGTTGATTGACACATCATTATTATTGCACTCAAATATACATGGTTTGAAAACAAACTAACCAATTCGTTAATGATTTACAACATCAAATACATAGGAAGCTAAATGATAATTTATGGGGATAAACGTTCAGGAAATTGTTACAAAATTCAATTAGTTTGCGCCTTGCTAAATATTCAGCATGAGTGGATTGATATAGATGTAATGGCTGGCGAATGCCAAACTGCTGAGTTTAAGAAGCTAAACCCAAATGCCAAAATTCCACTAATGGTATTAGATAATGGTGAAACGCTCAGTGAATCAAATGCCATTCTAAACTATTTGGCAACCAACTCTGCCCTTTTACCAGTCGATTCATTCCAGTATGCAAAAATGCTCCAATGGCAGTTCTTTGAGCAATATAGTCATGAACCTTATATTGCTGTTGCTAGATTTATAAAACTTTATCAAGGTTTGCCAGATAATAGATTACAAGAATATCAATCTAAACATGAGCCCGGTTATAAGGCGTTAAATGTCATGGAAAAGCAATTAGAAAATACCGAGTATTTGATTGCTAGCGAGCTAACTTGTGCAGATTTAAGTTTATATGCATATACTCATGTCGCTCACGAAGGTGGTTTCTCGCTTCAGGCTTATCCTAAAATACAGGCTTGGTTGCGCCGTATCAGTTCAATAAATGGTTACATTAAAATGAATTGAAGAAATAGGCTATTTGCATTATGAGGTTGGAAATTGCCTTTTTCTGATTTGTATCAATAAACCTAACATTGGTTGGAAAAAGGGTTTTAGTTTGACCGTTGTGAGCCTATAGCCGACATACGTTTTCTAAATTTGAAGAAATTTTATTGTTCATTTTCACGAAAAATATTGAAGCCTTGACTGACCCTTAAGAGGCAGTTTCCTGCCCGTCACCACCGCGCAGGCGGTGGTCTGCTAAGAGGCAGAAACCTGCGGTTGAACAATCTCTTCGTACGTTTTGCAGACCTTCATCTACTCGCCTTCTTAGATAACATCATTAACGAATCGTCTACGCATGCAAACTATGTAATTAGTGAAATTAGAGGATCAAAAATATATTGATTTTTAATTCCATTCTTATTTGTGGTTTCGAAAGAATTTTTGAACATTTGCGGTCATGTTGTTAACCACTCATTAATGAGTGGTATTTCTAGTTTTAAAAAAGGCAAACAAAATGAAAAAATTTCAGTTTTTAATATTAATTACAGTGTTAGCGATGTTTAATTCATTAGCTTATGCTTCTGAAAAAAACAGCGGCGTATATGCAATCACCTTCCATGCAGATTGGTGTGGGAGTTGTAAAAAATTGGAACCCATGATGACAAAAGCAAGAGGGAAAGCAGATCTAGACAATCAAACCATTTTATTTGTGACAGCTAAAAGCGTTGTTGCAAATTACTTTCTATCGAAAACCACCCGCAAATACAGCTAGCACAGAGTCTAGTCGGTAGCGTTAATTTGTCCTATACTCGTCGAATAGCCTCCAGAGCAAGCAGATGACGTTGAATTCTTTTAGCTTAACCGGTTATCCAATAAAAAAATCATGGTTCATTTATATTCTATATTTTTGATATAAATAGTCTGCGCATCTTTTAATAGTAAAAATCCTGCCACCATGTGCAAGCGAGTTAAATCAGCTGTTTTAAACGCTTCTAAAGGTAAATTAAATGTTTGCCATTCATCTGTTAATAGGATCGGAACTCTTGTTTCTGAACCATCATCAGGGTCATAAATGTCTTTTATTACAATAAACGCTAAACCACTCTTTTCAGATGACTTAGCTACTATTTGCAGAGTTTTATAACTTGAATAGTCTTTTGCTACTTTATCTGCGAATGCTTGAGAACGATTTGTAAAATACGTCACTCCCCATTCTGCTTTCGGGAAGTGCATTTCAAATTCGCCAATTTTATAATTGTTATAAATTCGCCAATTGTCATTACTGTTAGATTGTGAGTAACCCATAACAAAGAATAAGTTATTTAGTCCACCATTTGTAAAAACCTTGGGATAACCAATCTCACTATTAATGTCATATACTTTACTCAATTCTTTTATCGTAGTTTTATCAAAAGCAGTAGATTTGCTTTTTATCAAGCGCACTAATTGGTTACCTATTATTTCAAGATTATCGTACAACATGTTTAAGTAAGGTGATTTTGCCATTGCATGATTATAAAGTTGCAAATTAGATTGGTGGTTCAATATTGTCGAAAACGATTGCTGGTAAGTGCTAAACTTATCTTTGGCAATATAGGATGGTCGCTGAAAAAATATTAGGTCTTCAAAATTTGCATTATCGAAGTTACGTTTAACTTCTTTAATTGTATCGTTGTATACCTCCTCTCTAAACTGAATGTCATCAACCAAATTATAATATTGATATAATAGCTGTTCTATGTCAGTCCCTTGAAGTTTATTGAGAAAGCCTGAGTTCTTTAAAGAATCAAACCCGCTTCTATTAACTAATAAAAATTCAAGATTCATTAAATTACTCGTCGTTTCTGAAAAAATTAATAAATCTTGCCAAGTGTACGACTCTGAGGTGAATATAATGTCGAGAAGATAATCAATTCTAGTATACATGCTGACACGTTTATTACTCAGCATCTTTAATTCTTGAAGATCAGATTGAATGTTTGTTGAAATACTCGTCAAGTATGCTTCTAGCGACACCTGATCTTTGCTATTTTGATTAATATTACTAATTTGCAATGCAATTAAAATACCTAAAACAACAAGTATAATTTCACCGGTAGCATAGGCTAAATATTTACTTAAATGTTTTTCATCGATCAGCTTTTTTCTTATTCTTTTTAATACTAGGAACATGCGATTGCCCTTGTCTTTGAGGTGAGTAGATAAGCTGGAGGTCCTCTAGTATAAAGAAAACCAAATCAATCGAAAACAGAATATGAGTATAAGAAGAATTAAAGCTATTTGCTACCCCCTGTGACAGGTGTCTTTTTGACTAGATTGGTTTGT
>DDIL01000180.1:0-9993 GCA_002338515.1 Glaciecola sp. UBA1851
CCTTGCTCGTATATTATAGGGATACATCGAATAGCTTCGTCAATCGCACTCTCTATTTTAGCTTTGTCATCTGCTGATGGTTTAGATAACACATAAGCTGAAACTTTACTTTTATGACCAGGGTGTCCAATGCCTAAGCGAAGCCTTAGAAATTCCCTTTGATTAGCTAGTTTGCTAACAATATCCTTAATACCATTCTGGCTAGAGCTCCCACCTAGTTTGAATTTGGCAATACCTGGCTCAAAATCCAGTTCATCAAATGCAACAAGTAGTTCGTCTAAGTTAATTTTATAGAATTGACACATGGCGGATACAGCTTTGCCACTTAAATTCATATAGGTGGTTGGTATAAGCAATCGGACATCTTGCCCAGCAATATTCCCTCTGCCCGTAAAACCAAAAAACTTAGCTTCGAATTTAAGCGGTATCGCATAACTCGAAGCTAAGTTTTCTACAAACATAGCGCCAGCATTGTGTTTTGTATCTTGATATTCTGGGCCTGGATTTCCCAAGCCCACAATTAAGCGTATGTTAGACACGAGTGATTACTCGTCGTCTCCAGACGCTGCTTCTTCTTCACCTTCAGCTTCATCAGCAGATGGGCCTTTCGCTGCTTTAACAGTCACTACAGCTAAATCGTGAGATTCACCTTTAGATAACTCAACTGATTCAACACCTTCAGGAAGTGTAATATCAGAAATATGCAGTGTTTGACCTAGTTCAACGCCGCTTACATCAACTTCAATAAACTCTGGTAAGTTTTGAGGTAAACAAGTGACTTCTATTTCATTCATGTGGTGTTCTGCGTGGCCGCCTTCAATTTTAATTGAGTTAGCTTTATCTTCATTTATATAGTGTAAAGGAACGTTTGTATGAAGTTTTTCACCAGCAACTACGCGTTGGAAATCAATATGTGTAACCTTTGGTTTGAAAGGATGGCGTTGCATATCTTTAACAAGCGCTTGTACTTCTTTACCTTCAACATTAATAGTTAATACGTGTGAATAAAACGCTTCAAACTCTTGAGCTTGAATAACTTTGTTGTGTTCTAAGGTAAGAGAAACAGGATCTTCACCCGCTCCATAAAGGATAGCTGGAACTTTACCGGTGTGACGTAGGCGGCGGCTCGCACCTTTCCCTAAATCTGTACGGACAGTAGCATCCAAATTAAATATTGCATCAGACATTATATGTCTCCAAGTAATGTATTTATTGAAATACGTTTAGTTTACTGACTCTTTGCGACCAAGAATCAAATGAAAATGTGCTGTTAAAAACACAACCGTCGTTCTAAAACGGCGGCGCATTCTATCATTGCGGGGGAAAGGGTACAATCTAAAATGATGAAAATAATGAAATCAATGTCCAAATAGCCTGAGAGGATTAGAATTTTATTTTATTAATGTAATTTAATAGCTTAATTGGCCAAGTATTTCTATTGATTTGTATTTTTTTGAAGCAAATTTACTGCCGAATCATCTGTAACAACAACGCTTTTAATTTGAATGTTTTGTCCAAATTGCTTAGTCGTCATCATGTCTTCTATCTTTTCAGCCTCTATTTCAACTATTAAGCCATTTTTTTTATATTCTAAAGGTAAGCCAATAGGCAAAAATTTATCGCCGTTGTCGGCTATGAAGCCATAAAAGCCGCCCTCCATATTTTGAAATACTATTGTGCCATTCAACTGCATTATTTTACTTATTTTAGATTTCTGTTGCTCGGAATTATTGCTTTGCAAACTGTCATCTTTTAATGCCTCGGAAGTGTCTACTTCATTATGAGATGTGCCACAAGCAAACAATAAAAGTGAAAAATATAATCCAATAAGCAGTTTAATTTGCATTTTTACCTCATTAAAGCAAAAACTCATAAGTACGTGTACTTATGAGTTTTTGAGTTGTATTAAGTTCAGCTATTTTTTTACTTCTTAATCGTTGTTAACTTGGCATTTAGCATTTCAGAAACAACTTTTATTTAATGCATCGCTTATTTAGACTAACTTTACATCTAATATTCAAACATCGCTGAAATAGATTCTTCATTACTAATTCGTCTAATGGTTTCGGCAAGCATTTCAGATAATGTAAGCTGTTTTACCTTGCCTAGCTTCTTCATCTCTGGAGGCAATGGAATGCTATCGGTAATAATAATTTCATCAATCACAGATTCTTCCAAGTTTTTAGCTGCTGAGCCAGAAAATACGGCATGAGTTGCGTAAGCATAGACACGCTTGGCGCCATGCGCTTTTAATGCTTCTGCTGCTTTTGCTAGTGTACCGCCAGTATCAATCATATCGTCAACAATAATACAATCACGGTTCTTAACATCACCAATAATATTCATGACTTGCGCAACGTTCGCTTTTGGACGACGTTTATCAATTATGGCTAGGTCAGTATCATTTAATAATTTTGCTGTTGCACGGGCGCGCACCACACCGCCAATATCTGGAGATACCACTACCGGTGAATCGAAATCACGTTGAAACATATCATCAAGTAAAATAGGTGTGCCGAAAGCATTGTCCACAGGTACATCAAAGAACCCTTGGATCTGTTCAGCGTGCAAGTCAACCGTTAGTACTCTATCTACACCAACGTTTGATAAGAAATCAGCGACAACTTTTGCCGTAATAGGTACTCTTGCAGAACGTACACGTCTATCTTGTCTTGCATAACCAAAATAAGGAATAACAGCTGTAATTCTGCCTGCAGATGCGCGTCTAAACGCATCTATCATTACAATGAGTTCCATTAAATTATCGTTTGTTGGCGCGCAAGTAGATTGAATAATGAAAACATCTGATCCACGTACATTTTCATGTATTTCTACACTAATCTCGCCGTCACTAAAACGGCCACATGTCATGTTTCCAAGTTTAGTATAAAGACGTTCGGCGACTTTCTGGGCGAGTTCAGGAACAGCATTTCCTGCAAAAAGCTTCATATCAGGCACAAGTGATTCCTCGGTGCGTATTAAGTGTGTTGGCTGGGGTAGCAGGACTCGAACCTACGAATGGCGGGATCAAAACCCGCTGCCTTACCAACTTGGCTATACCCCAATTAAATTTTTATGCGTTTATGCCTAATTAAATTGAATAATTATTACTGTACTATTCTATCTAATTCGCTTTGTAGCGGTGACACATTCATTCCTTTTGCGACAAAGGCCGACGCATTTTCAGGTAAGTGTTTGATTACATTACTTGCTTGTTCATGGGTCTCAAACATAGCAAAAACACTTGAACCAGTCCCAGTCATTCTTGACGGTGCGTAGTTTAGCAATCTGTCGACCAAGTATGCAACCTCGGGTTTCAGTTTACAGACTAATTTTTCACAGTCATTTTTAGTATTTGCGAAATTATAAAGGTTAAAGTCTAGTTTTTCCGTGTTTCTAGGCAGTGCTTCATGGGTAAATATTTGTTGGGTAGAAATATGCACATTAGGCGTAGCCACTAAGAAGTATTTTTCAGGCTGTTCAGTGTTAAATAGCTTGTCGCCTACGCCTTCTGCAAAAGCAGTTCGACCATTTATAAACACCGGAACATCCGCGCCTAACCCTAGTCCAAGTTCGGCCAACTGTTGTTCACGTAAATTACACCCCCAAAGTATATTCAAGGCTTTTAAAACAGTTGCAGCATTTGACGAACCGCCACCTAACCCCCCACCCATAGGAATCGATTTTTGAATATCAATCTCAATTCCAAATTTCTCTTGGGCTTTGAAAGGCAATAATAATTTGGCCGCTTTTACGACTAAATTATCATCAAAATTAACATCATCTAGGTTATGTTTAAGTGTAATTTTCGATGATTTATTCAGCGTTAACCCTATTTTATCGCCATAATCGAGTAGTTGGAAAAGTGTTTGTAGATTATGGTAACCATCTAGCCTTCTTCCACACACGTGCAGAAACAAATTAATTTTTGCAGGGCTAGAAAACCAAAATGTCTTATCGAGCAATGTATTGGCTCCATTTGCTTACATTAATTTTAATTCTTGCTTGATAAGCAGGATTTGTCATATCTATGGTCTTTGGCAGCACATACTGTTGCTCACCTATATTAGCTGTTTGAAAACCTACATATCGAATGTTCCATACATCACAGAATTCGCAATCAAAATTGACTGACTCAGCCAAGCCATTTTCAGAGTACTTAATTGTTGGCTGATTTATTTCATTTAAATTCGACGGTATATATCCTTTTACCCAATTTTGGAGTTCTTCAATCGGTACCCGCCAGCCAGTTGTTTCATAAATAAGTTGAGAAGGCGATTCACCAGTGAAACGTTCGCTGTTAGCTTCCAGCACAACATTTCCATTTGTTATCTCTAAATTAGCTAAATTTATGCCTAAAAGGTTATTTAAATTAAACGCAACCTGATCTTCACTATTTTGCCAGTTCATGTAGGCGCTAGCTCGTTCGTTTGGTGTAATAAAGGCGATTTTACCACTCACTTGCCAGCGCGTTAGAGTTGATAAATCTTGTTGAATGTAGCCTAAACTAGCTGTAATGGGTGGTTTTGTGGCACAACTTGCCAATAAAAGAAGTAATATAAAAGTCGAAAAGACTTTATAAAATGTTGTGCAAGAAGATAAATTCAAACTAACTCTTTATAACAGTTGAAGAACATTAAGCAGCTAATGAGCTATAGAATAATGACTTTTCTACTCTAAGCCAACTATTAATCCTTTAAAAATCGTTCAAGCCGAATCATTATTCATAGATAAACCTTTAGAGATTCCACACACAAAAACAAAAAGTAACTCTAAGGTAGTGTATTTCTTTAAATTGTTGTCGCTTTTGACTACAATGCGCTGTCTTTAATTTACCAAGTTGAAAGCGTCGTCCATGAGTTTTATTGCCATAGGCATTAATCATCAGTCTGCTCCAGTGGCAATTCGTGAAAGAGTGGCGTTTCCCCCCGCCTCTCTAGCGGGTGCACTAAAAGCCTATGCGAAAGCAACTGGGCAGGGCGAATTAGTGATTTTGTCTACGTGTAATCGAACCGAAATTTTTGCTAATAGCGAACAAACTAGCGTAATGGAGCTATCTAGCTGGTTAGCAAAGCTTCACAATTTAGAACTTCATGATTTAGAAAATTATTTGTATAGCCATGAAAAACAACATGCAATTGAACATTTAATGCGCGTAGCTTGTGGGCTCGATTCATTAATTCTTGGTGAACCTCAAATTTTAGGTCAAGTAAAACAAGCGTTTTCAGAAGCTAAACATGTTGGCACTGTGTCTGGTAAATTTGAAAAAATATTTCAAACCACATTCGCAGTGGCTAAAAAGGTACGGACTCAAACAGATATAGGTGCTAATGCGGTGTCAGTAGCGTTTGCTGCAGTGCAATTAGCCAAACAAATATTTGCAAATTTATCGCGTAGCCATGTAATGCTAATTGGTGCAGGTGAAACTATAGAGTTAGTGGCAAAACATCTATCTGATTTTGATTTAAAGAAAGTGACGGTAGCAAATAGAACCCTGTCCAATGCGCAAAATCTAGCTAACAGCTTAAACGTTGAATCTGAAGCAATAACAATAAGTGAAATACCAGAAAAGTTAGTTCATGCTGATATTATCATTAGCTCTACTGCTAGTGCGCTGCCTATTTTAGGTAAAGGAATGGTAAGCAGTGCGCTCAAAAACCGTAAGCATAAACCCATGCTTATGATAGATTTAGCCGTTCCACGCGATATTGAAAATGAAGTAGATGATTTAGACGAAGTTTTTTTGTATACGGTGGACGATTTGCAACATATTGTGCAGCAAAATGTGGCGAATAGAGAACAAGCTGCGCAAGAAGCACAAGCAATTATTCAAGAGCAAGTAGCTCAATTGCTGCTTTGGCAAAAGCAGCATAAAAAAATAGATTTAATCAAGGCTTATCGTGATGATGCTGATACAATAAGGCAATCACTGCAAGAACGAGCTATGGCAAAGCTAAGTGCCGGTGAAGATGCGCAAAAAGTGCTTGAAGAATTTAGTCACAAAATGGCGCAAACAATGATGCATGCCCCAACCAAAGCACTGCAACAAGCTATTGCCAACCCAAATAAAAAAGCAATTGACCTATTAGAAGATGTATTTGTGGGTCAATCAGGGCGTAAAAATAAATAGCAATTTACGCTAACACGTAAGTGTTTTAGAAATCATGACAAATCTTATTTGTGGCAACACATCAAGGTTGTATAAAGGAAAAATATGAAAGACTCGGTAGTTCAAAAATTAGAAACCTTAGTAGAGCGATTTGAAGAGGTGCAGGCTTTGCTGGGCGAGCCGAGTATTATCTCTGATCAAGATAAATTTAAGGCATTGTCAAAAGAGTATTCTCAACTTGAAGAAGTGGTTAAACAGTTCAATGCATTTCAGCAAGCACAAAATGATATTGATTCAGCACTAGAAATGATTCAAGAAGAAGATGCTGAAATGAAAGAAATGGCACAAGAAGAATTAAAAGAAGCTAAAAAGTTAGCTGAATCGCTTGAAACCAGCCTACAAATATTGTTATTACCTAAAGATCCAAATGACGATTCAGACTGCTTCCTAGAAATACGTGCAGGTGCGGGCGGCGATGAAGCGGGTATTTTTGCTGGTGATATGTTTAGAATGTACAGCCGATATGCAGAATCTAAGGGATGGCGACTAGAAGTAATGAGTGCTAACGAAGGTGAGCATGGTGGTTATAAAGAAGTGATTGCTCAAATTACGGGTGATGGTGCTTATGGCATTATGAAGTTCGAATCAGGCGGTCATAGAGTACAACGTGTACCTGAAACCGAATCACAAGGTCGTATTCATACGTCTGCTTGCACTGTGGCTGTATTGCCAGTTGTGCCTGAATCAGAAGCAATTGAAATTAATCCAGCAGACTTACGTGTAGACACATTTAGAGCGTCAGGTGCGGGTGGTCAGCACGTAAACAAAACTGATTCAGCTATACGATTGACTCACCTTCCAACAGGTGTGGTAGTTGAATGCCAGGATGAACGGTCGCAGCATAAAAACCGGGCTAGGGCTATGTCTGTATTACAAGCACGTTTGAATAATATTGAGCAAGAAAAACGTGACGCTGAAGAAGCCAGCACAAGAAAGTCTTTAGTGGGAAGCGGTGATCGATCAGAGCGTATTCGTACTTATAATTTTCCGCAAGGGCGCGTGTCAGATCACCGTATCAACCTTACTCTATATAAGTTAGATGATGTAATTGCAGGTGATTTAGGTGCATTGCTTGATCCAATTAGACAAGAGCATCAGGCAGATCTTTTAGCCGCGCTTGCTAGTGATTAATGTTCACCCATAACTTACCCATTGAGCTGACAGCCAGTACATCAATTAATCAGCTTGTGAAACGTGCATCTGACTTAATTGATAAATGCGATAACCTCACTTTCCAAGATGGACGGTTAGAGGCACAACAGTTATTTCAGTATAGTACTGGGCTTAATAAAACTTGGTTAATGGTCAATGATAATCAATCAATAAGTTGTATTAGCCCTACTAAATTAAACGAGTTTCTATCTCATATTCAAAATAGATTAAAAGGCACACCCATTGCCTTTATTACAGGTTATCAGGCTTTTTGGAATCTAGACTTAAAGGTAAACGAGTTTACTTTGATACCGCGCCAAGATACCGAAATACTCGTTGAAACTGTGTTATCTCTGCCATTACCAGAAAAAGCGAATGTGCTAGATTTAGGCACAGGCACCGGGGCAATTGCGTTATCACTTGCGCAAGAAAAGCCTAATTGGGCTGTGGTAGGACTCGATAAAATACCCGAAGCAGTTAAATTGGCGGAAGAAAACGCACTTTTAAATCAGCTTGAAGTAGTGTTTTTACAAAGCCATTGGTTTGCAGTATTAGAAAAAACATCACAATGCTTAAGCAATTGTGCTAAGGATAAAGCGCTTGGCAATAGAGTACTTGCCGACAAAGCAGTTAATGACAAAGAACCTTACGAGAAAACTAGCAAAGATATCATAAAGATAGAATCAACTAGCGCAATACCAAAAACGTTTGATTTAATTGTATCTAACCCGCCATATGTTGAACCACATAGCGAATACTTGCAGCAAGGTGATCTAAGATTTGAACCGAATTCAGCGCTAGTTTCAACTAATGAAGGCTTTGCGGATTTATTTCATATTATTGAACAAGCCCCTAAATTTATGAATAACAAGGCTTACTTAGTTTTAGAGCATGGGCATGAACAAGGTAGCAGAGTGCGACAGCATTTAAACAATAACGGATTTACAAAGGTTGAAACCAAATTAGATTACAATAATTTACCAAGAATTACCTTGGGTTGTTTTAAGCCTAAATAAAGCCTTGTAACGTAGTACTATTTGAAATATTTTCCAACATAACTATAACAAAGGAACGTCACCATGAATTTATATATGGCCGTCAAACACGCCCACCTTCTAATTATTGTTTTAACCTTTGTGTTTTTCATTATTAACTTGGTGTTATTAATGAAAGATTCAGAAAAAGTAAATAACAAAATCTTAAAAATTGGCCCACATATTTTGTATACATTGTTTGTGATTACGTTTATTTATTTAGCCTATGCAAATCCATTGAATTTAGTACCTTTTGCGCATTCTTGGGCAACCACTAAACTAGCAGGTTTTGTATTTTACCTATTATCTATTACGCTTGCACTTAAGTGGGCAAAAACGAACTTGTGGCGAATTGCTGGTGCGTTAAGCGCAGTGTTTTGGTTGGCAATGACAGCAAGACTAGGTTTTGCAGATCATTTAAAAGTGAAAAGCGTTGATGAATCAGCTAGCACGTTAATATATTCAATAACGGATACGCTTACTAAATTTGTGTAGATAATATTAACCCGTGATGAGGTTAATTATTGATAGTAAAATGTATTAAATATCAAAAGCGATAAATTGGAACTAATCTATGATCAAAAAAGTTAGCGTAGCCAATATAAATGTGGCCAATGACGCGCCATTTGTTTTATTCGGTGGAATGAATGTGCTTGAGTCTGAAAGTTTAGCAATGAAAATTGCAGAAACGTATAAAACTGTTACAAGCAAATTGAATATTCCTTATGTGTTCAAAGCATCTTTCGACAAGGCAAACCGTTCATCGGTTAATTCATATCGTGGTCCGGGCATGGAAGAAGGCTTACGTATTTTTGAAAAAATCAAAGCTGAGTTTGATGTGCCAGTTATTACTGATATTCATGAACCATTCCAAGCGCAACCGGTTGCCGAGGTAGCTGATGTGATTCAGTTACCAGCTTTCTTGGCGCGCCAAACCGATTTAGTTGTGGCAATGGCTGAAACTGATGCGGTAATTAATGTGAAAAAGCCACAGTTCTTAGCCCCTCACGAAATGGCCCATATTATTAATAAGTTCAAAGAAGCGGGTAATGAAAATATTATGTTGTGCGAGCGAGGCAGTTGTTTTGGTTATAATAACTTAGTGGTTGATATGCTGGGTATGGACTTAATGAAACCCATGGCACCTGTAATATTTGATGCGACGCATGCTTTGCAAAAACCAGGAGGTAGAAGTGACTCTGCCGATGGCCGAAGAAAACAAGCCGCTGAACTGGCAAGAAGTGGTATGGCGCTCGGTATTGCAGGTTTATTTATTGAATCTCATCCTGATCCTGATAATGCAAAATGCGACGGACCATGTGCATTACCGCTCGATAAGCTTGAGGGATATTTAACGCAAATGAAAGCGGTGGACGAATTAGTTAAATCTTTTCCAGATTTAGATATTCAATAGTTTTTGTTTAAGCAAACTGCACTTTCGTGCGGATGCAGGCGTAATGCAGGTAGATTAAGCAACAAACCCAATATTAGTCATTACCGCGAACGCGGTAACCTCCTCATTACTACCTTTTGTAATTCAAAAGTAAAGGATATTTAAGGAGATCTCAGCTTTCGCTGAGATGACAAAGGCGTTTAAACAAACAGTCTTTCCTGCGGATGCCGGCGTAATGCTGGTAG